>JBHAEP010000017.1:0-8257 GCA_041855665.1 Nanosynbacteraceae bacterium | reverse complement strand
TTAAACTTTATATTTAATATTATCGATACTATTATACAAGTAGATGATTTTTTGAGTAAACTTCTAGTAGGGGGAGTTACAGATCATACCCGAAAAATAAAACACTCAAATAAATATCCTCAGTTGGCATAAATTTTCATACTATATAAGTTTTAAGTCCAATTCAATAATATTAAATAGATACATCCTAAAACTTTTCCACAACCACCCTGCTCTTTATTTGCTTTTTTGACATTTTGATGTTTTTATATAATAATATATATTTTGATTTTTTACAAAAATATGTTTTAATATATTTTATTCATAGGCGAATATTTTTAAACTCCCCTACTCTTTATCTATAGTAAGCCTTACCCTTAATTCTAACATCTATATACGAAGGATTTTTACCGCCATTATCTATAAAATCCAGCATCCGAGCAGCATCTTCAACTTGTTCGCCAACATTGCGATCGACGGTCATCTTGATATCTAGATTTTCTTTATTAGCTACCTGAACGTTCATCTGCCTGGTGGTGGCGTATGGTATCACAACCTTAGTAACCTCGTGACCATTAAGCTTAAACTCGGCAACAACTCGACCAACATAGCCTAAAAATCTATTACTGACCACTGCCGAGCCCGAATTTACATCAACCCCACTCTGGTCATCTATAGTTACACTAGGCTCCACGGTGTAGTTATTATTAAAAGAAACACCTTTTTCATCAACAAAATACTGTTTATCTTTAGCAGACCAGCCAGCAACAGGGGTGCGAACCTTCACAGTAAAATCAGCCTCACCTATTCCACTTTCTCTAATATCTACAATCGACTCCACTTCGGAAAATTCTTCCTGAACATTACTTAAAAGCTGATCTTTATCTAAATTAAACCGAAATCGCTCAAGAGGATGTGAAGTCAAATATTTTTGAATACTTGCCGCATACTTGTCGGTAGGAGTAGCCACTTTGGCGTTGGAAACATTTACATTAACTCCGCCAACAAAATGATAAAGCAAAAAAGACAACCCAGCTAAAATTAAAATCGAAGAAATCAAACCGCCGACAGATTTACGGCGCTTTTTTTGAAGATTGCGTAGTTCAGTTCTTGGTGAAACGAGCTGATGATTTTCGCCGGAACTTTTAATCTTCTTAGAAGTAGACCCAGTCAGCGTCCTACTGCGCCGAAAAGCATAATTGTCATCACGAACATCTCTTCTTTCGCGCCGAGCCTCTGGATTTCTCAAGGTGAATTCTATATCTTTTTTGATATTTTTATTAAAAATTTTCATTCTATTTTATGGATTGTTTTATCATTTTTGCAACATCTTTAGCTGCATTAGGTTTAGCAAATTTATGTAAATTAACGGAATAAAGGTGGCGTCTTTTTTCATCCCCCGCTAGTGAAATTATCTCCTTTTCAAGGGCGTTAGACTGCGTAATTTCAGTATCGGTAAGAGTTTTAGCTGCATTACTTTTTGCGAAAACTTCCGCATTTTTTAGTTGATCGCCCAACTGCTGCGCCGGAATAATAATCACTGATTTAGCCATACCAGCCATCTCTTGCAAAAAAGTAGCACTTCCGCGAGCAACTATTATATCTGCCGCCCCGAGAACCTTTTCCATACCCTCAAAGACAAATGGAACCATCTTGTATTCACCAAGGCTTGAATCTATCTTCTGACTCCATTCCTCGTACTGAAGTTTACCACTGATATGAAAAACTGAAATCCCAGCATCAACCAAGCGCTTACTAGCCGAAACCATAGCCTGATTTATCGTTCGTGCTCCGAGGCCACCACCAGTAGCCACCACAAGTAAATTATCTGCATCAAACCCGAGTTTTTTCTTGTATTCTCTCTGTAGAACTGGAGAAATTGGCTGAAACTTACTGTCGATAGGGACTCCAGTGTATTCAGATATTTCTTTATTATATGAATAATTTTCTAGCGGCGCCCCAGTGGCTATTCTAGTAGCAAATCTAGACAGAACTTTATTAGTCAAACCTGGTCGAACATCGGAGTCATGAATAATGATTGGAATTTTTTTCATAGCCGCCGCCAGGCCCATAGGTAGACATACGTATCCACCTTTTATGAAAACCGCATCTGGCTGATATTTTTTAATCAACCTTAAGCTCTGATAAAATCCTTTTGATATTTTTAAAGTATCAACGATATTTTTAATACCAATATCCTTATGGAATATTTGCTTATACATTGGCATGTGACTATAGCGACGCAATTTACCAGCAGAAATGACTTCTACTCTCACTGGCACGGTCGCTTGCTTCATAATACCCCGCGACTGAGATTCAAATGCTTTATCGCAAACAAAAGTAACCTTCAAATCTTCGTCTAATTTATGAAGTTCGTTAATTACTGCGAGCGCTGGCGTAACGTGTCCGCCCGACCCGCCTCCGACTGCTAGAATATTCATACTTGCCATTCCTTTCTTTCTCGTGCTCGGTATACTTCGACAAATGAAATACTAAACCAATAGCCCCAGCAATAAACATCATACTAGTTCCACCATAACTAAGTAGCGGTAAGGTGATGCCAGTAAGTGGCATAATTCCAATCATTGCTGCTATATTAAGCATAACATGAATGGCCACCCAGCCAAAGATTCCGGCCGCTATTAATTTAAGTCTCATATCCCTTAGGCCGTCAACGACCTTTAATATCCTAAATAAAAGACACGTAAACAACACAATAACACCAACCAACCCTATAAATCCAAACGTTTCACCCATCACAGCAAAAACTGAGTCATTAATAACTTCAGGTAGATACCCGGTAGCTTGGACACTATTTCCGACACCTACGCCTAATAGGCCGCCCGTTCCTATTGCTATCTTAGCGTGAGTGATATGATAACCGTTGTTGTCGCTAACACTTGTACTGTCGCCTTTGAAAAAAGTCATCAACCTCTCGACGCGGTGCGGTGCCGTAACCGCCATAATTATCACCCCAACAATCGTTGCAATAACAAGATTCCTAAGCAGTTTTGTACTCATGCCAGAAACTACTGCCATCGAACCCGAAATAGCTATCAAAACCATGCCGGTACCCAAGTCTTTCTGCGCTCCAACAATCAACGCCAAGGCGACCGCTAGAACAATTCCGATAGGAATCAAGGTTCTCTCAGCATCTTCTGTCAATCCCTGCTTTACGCGCAACCCAAAAAACATTGACACAAAAAGTAAAAATCCTAGTTTTAATAATTCCGCAGGCTGAAAACCTATAGGTCCAAAATTAAACCATCGGCAAGCACCGTAGCTACATTGGGCAATCCCCAGCTTCAACAAAGCAGCAATTCCCAAAGCTATACAGGCAAAAATACCAGCCATCAAGATATACTTTGAGTTTTTTTGAATCCATTTCAATGGCGTTAAACTTGCCACGAAAAACGCCACCAAAGCAAGCAATACGCTTGTTCCCTGCTTTACAAAAAAGTAGCTATCTGTATAATCGGTGCCGTAAATATTATTCAAAAAATTAGCTCGCTGCGGCCCAATTGCATACATCACCATCAAACCTATCAGCATCAAAAGCCCCATAAACATGATCAAAAAATAATCTGGACGATGCTTTCTAGGTAGTATTATTTTTTCTGGATTGGTGCTATTTTTCATAGAAGCACCCGGACGGGATAATGTTTTTGTGTTTCTTGGGTTCATAGTTTAAATATGTCCTCCAGCTAACGCCATAAGTATTCCGATAAATCCGGCAACTCCAGCGATAACCCAAAAGCGCATTGTAACTTTAGTTTCCGGCCAGCCTTTTGCTTCTAAGTGATGGTGAATCGGAGCAGATATAAAAACTTTGCGCTTGAAAACTTTTTTGCTAAAAATCTGAATAGCACTAGAGCCAGCTTCAACCACAAAAAGAATGCCGATAATTGGAATTAAAAACAAAGTATTAGTCAGCATAGCGACTACACCGAGGCTCGTTCCAAAAGCAAAACTTCCAACATCACCCATAAAGAATCGAGCTGGGTAAATATTAAACCACAGATAGCTAAGAAGCGCACCCACTACAGTAAAGCAAAATCCAGCTAGAGCAACCTGACCTTGTAAAAGAGCAATAAACCCAAATGAAGCATAGCTAACCATTAAAAGTCCCCCAGCAAGACCGTCTAGACCATCACTGATATTCACCGCATTACCCATAGACACCACGGCAAAAGCAAACAGAGGGATAATCATCCAACCAAGAGATATATCACCATAAAAAGGAATATGCAGTAGCTCAGCACCATCAATTTTAGCAAAGAACCACCAACCCAAAACTGTCGCTAGAGCCGTAATCATTGCAAACTTTAAACTAGATCGAAGACCGGCAACACCCTTACCATTGCCTCGGATATTTATGATATCATCCAAAAGGCCAACAGCAGCTCCACCCAAAAGCGCAGCAAGCGGCAGCCAAGTCTGACTTCGTTCCCAGTTCCAGAATAAAGTAATAAGTGCAATGGAAACCACGCCAATCATTCCTGCCATCGTCGGAATGTTACGCTTGAATTTATCGGCGTGCAGTTTAGTGAAGACTTTCAAAATCTCGCCCGTCGTGCTTTCACTGCGCTGTTTTTTCCAGAATTTATATTTATAAGCAAAATACGTATAAACTGGCGTTAAAGCCATCGCCAAAAGAAAAGCCGAAAGACTCAAAACAAAAGTCGAGGTCATTTCTTCAGTAATTGTCGCTAGCGTGATATCTTTATTCATCTTTACTCCTTACTTGGCTTCAAGCCCATGTATTCAATCATCCAGTTGGAAATATCGGTAAAAATCGGTCCGGCATGAATTTCACCTTCGAGATTTTTGCCGGGTGCATATACACGTACCATTATAACGTATTTCGGCGCCGAATCTCCACCAAATCCGAGATACGTACCAGTGGTTGAGAGTTTGGTGTAGGCTCCGTTTACGAGGTTTTCTGATGTTCCCGTTTTGCCACCGACCATGTATCCGCCGCGATCATCTTTGAAGAACGATTTTCGTGCCGCGACCGTCATATCGCGCATTTGAGACGATGTACTTTCAGATATTATACCACTTCTCGCCACTGAATTTTCTTGTTTTTTAAATTCACCAAATTCGTCTACCTGACCAGCTATAACCGTAGGCTTATAATAGTTTCCGCCATTAATCATTGCACTAAAGCCAGCTGCAACTTGCACCATGGTAATATTCAAACCCTGACCGAAAGTCATATTCGAATATCGCACCGCATTTCCTTCGGCTTGATCTGGCGAAATCACATTTCCGCGCGCCTCACCCGCAACTTCGATTCCCGTAAGTTCCCCAAGTCCAAATTTATTATGATAATAATCATAAATTATATCTCGTGCAGAACGATTTAAATCACCACCACCTAGACGCTTAGCTAAAGTAACCGTTCCGGTGTTTAACGACCAATTCAACACCTGCTGCATAGTGATCGTGCCGGTTCGACCTTTTAAGGAGTTATTTATGACGCGATCTTCCACCTGAATCGAATCTGTATTCGTATAGGTTGATTGAGCGTTTATTACACCCTTATCGATTCCTGCCGCCATAATAAACGTCTTGATTACAGACGCCGGCTCGAAAGGTAGCGAAACATTGCTATTTACAAAAGCAGCAGCATTAGTAACTTCGCCATATTTTGCCGGATCAAAGGTTGGAGTATTCGCCATAGCCATGATTTGACCAGTATTAGGATCCATAACTATTGCACTAGCCTCTGTAGCCCCGACCTTTGCTGCACCCTCACTTAAAGCTTGCTCAACTTTTGCTTGCATATTTCTATCGATCGTCAAAACAACATTCTTACCATTTTGAGCTGGAATATTAATATTGTCTTTCCCTATCGTCAACGGGACATCTTGCACATCTGTAACAGATTTGATAACACCATCTTTACCAGAAAGCTCATCGTTCAAAAACTGCTCAACACCGTATTGACCTTTTCCTTCATTATTCACAAATCCTAAAGTTTGAGCAGCTAGACTACCCTCTGGATAAACTCGCTGAGTACCCTTCTGCAAGCCAATACCTCGCAAGTTTTCCTTTTTAATCATTTCAGCTTGCTGTCTGGTAATATTTTTTGCAATAATTTTATATCGGCTCTTTTTATCATCAAGCAACTCTGACGCATTCTTAACAACAGACGCCCCAGCCACCTTATTTACGACCTCTAGAACTTTTGCTTTATCTTTTACTTCTTGAGGATCGGCAAAAACAGTGTAAACAACTTCGTTCATAACCAATTTAACAGGCTGACCGTTATCGAGACCATAGATTTCTCCTCTTTCAGCAGACAACACAAACTGCCTATACTGCTCGCTATAGGCCATTTCTTTGTATTTATTGTGATCGATAATCTGCAAAAAGAATAGACGTACGATAATTATCGCCATAACCACAAGAACAAAACCCGCCAAAAAACGGGTACGATCTTGATGGAACTGCTTCCTTAACATAACCTTCATAGTATCTATTGTACTACTTCTGCATACTCTGTTTGAATAGGATTTTGCATTGTTTTTGCAATTGAGCTATTTTTTACATTATTTAGAGAAGTTAGACGCGCATTTTCAATCTCTAAATCTGCCATTTCAGCTTTCATTTCACCGATTCGCTGATCAGCTTGATTTGAAGCATAGTCAAAACCAGTAGCCTTTGTCGCCTGAGTAAGATAAATAAGTCCAAGAATTGTAATCAAAAGTGCCACAATAATTGTGTGCATAACAGGTCCTAGCTTGACGCTAGACGCAAAACGAGCAGTATTCTGATTTCGGCTCCAATTTTGCTGGCGACGGGAAACATATGGCGTAGTGGTTCGTTGGTATGACATTTTTATTTTCGTTTTTATTTTTTATAATTTCTAAAATCAAGCCTATGCCCGCAAGTTTAATGCGGGCGCTATAGGCGAAATAATTAGTAAATAATACTAATTAAATTATTTTACGCGTACTGCTACTGCTTCAGCTTTGTCTGCGTATTGTACTGTAATGTGGATTGGCATATTTTTTGCCCTCTCTTTTTGTTTTTTATTTTTTCACTGCTACCCGAAGTTTTGCACTTCGAGATCGCGGATTGTGAACATCTTCAATTGACCCGTCGATTGGCTTTTTGGTTATTGGAGCCAAGTCAGCTTCAAAACCTGAATCAAATTGCTGTTTAAAATATTTTTTAACCAAACGATCCTCCAGACTATGGAAACTTATAATCCCCACCCTTCCTCCTTTATTGAGGAGTTTTGGTAACAATGGAAGTAAATTTTCTATCTGCAAAAGTTCGTCATTTACAGCAATTCTTAAAGCTTGAAAAGTACGGGTTGCGGGATGAGTTTTTTGATATTTACCCTTATGGGTTTTCAAAATAACTTCAGCGAGCTGACCAGTTTCAGTGAATGGACGATTGTCTATGATCGCCTTAACTATTCGGTTAGCACTACCCCGCGGCTCTTCTCCATATGTGGTAATAATCCGTAAAAGTTCGCTAGCAGGTAGTTTATTAACTAAGTCTGCAGCGGTTTTATCTTGATCGCGATTCATTCGCATATCAAGCGGACCATTCTTTTTAAAAGAAAAACCTCGTTCAGCCCTATCGAGCTGAGGTGACGACACCCCCAAATCAGCCAATATTAAATCAAACTTGATTTCTTGTTCGACTAAAAATTCTGCAGCAGATAAAAAATCTCTGTGCAAAATATTCACACCTGAATCCTTCAAATCCTGAAGCTTAGAGATGGCAAAACTATCTCGATCTACAAGATATGACTCTTTCAGATTTTTGGTCAAATTTAAAACTGCCCTAGCGTGCCCGCCGTACCCGGCAGTTAAATCTAAATAACTATCGCCTTCTTTTGGAGATAAATTATCTAAAGTTGCATCTAGTAAAACAGGAACATGTAGCGCGAATGATTTTTCGGCTAGTGGTGGATGTTCTTTAAAACTCATAATTAGAATTATATCATAATTTCTAATATTTTCGAGATCACCTACCCCGATAGCAAATGCTATTTTTGTTTGTGTGTTTTTGTTTTTGTAAAATAAGTCGTTTGTTTGATATTTAGCCTGCTATTTTTTGGGAGTGTTAGTTATTTCGAAAGAGAATTTAATGTATGCTGTTTGCATCCACAAGATGAAATAACCTTAGCAGATATCTTCACAAACCTAAGTTTTGAGAGACTTATGTGTGAGGTGGAGTTTTTGGGAGGTGTGTGTTATACGCAAAGTTCGAGTGATATTTTTTCCGTAGTATCACCAGATTGCTACGCGCATTT
>JBHAEP010000016.1:0-3712 GCA_041855665.1 Nanosynbacteraceae bacterium | reverse complement strand
TTTTGATAATTTTAAAGATATTATTACAGACAGAGTTTTTTTAACAACTTTGATTTTAGGTTCAATCATGACTATAGTTACTGTTATTTTAACAAGCTTCATGATTAAGCCGAGTGAAATTCAGCTAACTTCGCACTATACTGCTTTTAGTCAGGTGGGATTTTTTAGGACGCAGTGGCAGTATTTGATAGTATTTGCGGTTTTTCCGATTATATCCTGGGTGATCCACTGCCTATTGGCTGTTAGGATTTATGTTGATAAAGATCGTCGCTATGCTTTGACGGTTTTGGGTCTTGGAGTTGTGATTGTTTTGATTGCATTTATCATCGCAAGATCAATACTGGGCGTAGCTTCTTTGATTTAAGTTTGGTGTGTATATGGACCTAGAAATACCTCAAGGTAAAAAAACCAAGCTATATCGTTTTCTAGAAATGCTGCCAGCTTTGATAAGCTACGGTAGTATCATTCTTTTAATTGTTTTATCTATTGTCAATCCGTTGATTGCTGGAATTTACCTTTTGGCCGTTATTGTTACTATGCTCGTGAAGGCGATTTTGATTGCTGTAGATATGATTCGCGGTCATAATTTTCTTAATCAATCATATAAAGTAGACTGGAACGATCGTCTGCGGCAATTAGAAGATCCAAAGAAATCTTATGAATCTATAGAGAATCTGAACGACTCTAGTAGCTTTCAGTATCGTCAGCATTCTGAGAATTTGCGATTAATGGCCGCTGCTGAAGATGGTGATTTTCCAAAGCCAAGTCAGATAATTAATGCTGTAATTATAGCAGCCTATAATGAATCCATCGATGTTCTTGAGCCAACTATTCGTTCATTGATAGATACAACCTATAATAAAAATAACTTAATGATTGTATTTGCCTATGAAAAGCGAGGCGGGGCTGAAATAAAAGAAACTGCTAAGACGCTTCGTAAGCGCTATAAGGGTAATTTTCGTGACTTCATACTAGTTGAACATCCAGATGACATTCAGGGTGAGGTGATAGGTAAAGGCGGGAATATTACCTACGCTGGTAAATATTTGAAAAAATATTTGGACGAAAAAGATATTCATTACAGGGATGTTATCGTAACTACTCTCGATAGCGACAACAAGCCTCATTCTAGTTATTTTGATTATGTTACATATGAATACATCACCAGAGAAGATCGCAAGCATTTATCCTATCAGCCAGTTTCATTATTTTTAAACAATATTTGGGATGTCCCGGCGCCAATGAGGGTTATTGCTACTGGAAATTCATTCTGGAATATAATAAGTAGCGTTCGACCTCATACTTTGCGTAATTTTGCATCACACTCACAGCCTATGGACGCATTGGTTGAAATGGATTTTTGGAGCACAAGGACGATTGTAGAGGACGGGCATCAGTATTGGCGTAGTTATTTTCATTTTGGCGGAAATTATTCTGTAATTCCAATTTTTTCACCAATATATCAAGATGCAGTTTTGTCCGACACCTACAGGAAGACGTTAAAAGCTCAATTCGTTCAACTTAGACGCTGGGCTTACGGCGCATCAGATGTTCCTTATGTGGGTAGCAGGATTTTCAGTAAAGATAGGAATGTTTCATTTTTTGCTGGTCTAGCCAGGTTCTTCAGGCTTCTAGATGGGCATGTTACACTAGCTTGTGTGTCAATATTAGTTGCATTCGGGGGATGGATTCCTTTATTGATAAATAATCAAGCAGCTAGAATGGACATAGTTGTGCATCAGCTACCTGAAGTCATTAGCGTAATGCAGCGTGTGGCGATGATAGGGTTGTTTATTACTATACTTTTATCTCTCAAGATGTTACCGCCTAGACCAGAGCGCTACAAGAAGAGTCGAAATATTTTGATGGTTTTGCAATGGGTTTTAATGCCTGTAACTTCAATAATTTATAATTCATTAGCAGCGTTCAATTCTCAAACTCGATTGATGTTTGGTAAATATCTTGATAAATTTGACGTAACCGAAAAAGCGACAATGAAAGATGTTGACGCGGCTAAAAAAAGAAAATAACCCCTAATTAACGAGGGGTTATTTTAGTATTAGATTTCATTTAGGGCTTTGTAATTTAAGTAGGCTAGCTGATTGAAGTTTTTCAGGGTTTCCAGAGTTACTTGTTTTATTTGATTGGTTTTAACATAGTCAAGTTCTTCAACTCCATAGAACATCTTTCTTGCTACTGTCTCGGCTAGGTACGCAGAATCTTCTTGCGGGTTATTTGATGAATTTTTTAAGGCAGTGTATATATCTATAGATAATCTAACGATATTAAATCTAGAAGCCTGTGCTTTTGAATTGATAACGTTAAAATTCGATAAGTCATATTCTTCGGAGGTCGTGAAGATTTGTTTGCATTTGTCGCATTTGCGTCTACGCCATGTTGAGGTTTTGTTTTTTGTTTTTCTAGAGTTTACAACCGAAGTTCTAAGATTTTTACAATACAGACATCTCATATCTATATATTGACATATCACTATACAAAAATCTAGTGGAAAACTATTTAACTGCATATGGAAAACTCGCACCTGTATCGTGCGAGTTTAGTGGCTTATTGATATTTTTTACGAGTTTCTTCTTTTATTTGTCGCCAAGTTTTATCATACTCGTAATGTAGATTTAATTTTTCTAATTTTGATTTGTGTGTTTGAATTTGATTCATGATTTAATATTATCATAATTTACATATAAAGTCAAGCTTAAGAATTTACGCTAATATATCACTAAATGAATAATAGAATTATTGAGTTTGAATTATCATTTTTGATGTTATATTATTTATGATATTATTTTTTGATATTTGAAGATATTTTAATGTGGAAAAGATTATTTGATTTCTGTGGAAATAAAAAACACCCAGCTATTTGGATGTTTGAAATCAAAAATGGTGGACGATAGAGGACTCGAACCTCTGACCCCCACAACGTCAATGTGGTGCTCTAGCCAACTGAGCTAATCGTCCATAATGATTTTATTATACTAAAAGTAGCTCGAAATCGCAAACGTTAAAGCTATTGTCGTATGATATAATAAGTGTATGAGTGAAGAGAAATTATTTGCTATGCGTCACAGCTTGGCGCATATAATGGCTGCGGCCGTAAAGAGGATTTGGCCTGAAGCTAAGTTTGGTGTCGGACCTGTAGTGGAGAATGGGTTTTATTATGATATAGACTTGGGCGATATTAAAATTAGTGAGCAGAATTTTGGCAAAATTGAAAAAACAATGCGTAGAATTATTGCCGAAAAGCAGGATTTTATTCGTCAAGAAAAAAAGATCGAAGATGCACTTGACTGGGCTAGGGCGGAAGGCCAGCCTTATAAAGAAGAATTATTGAACGATCTTTATCGTTCAGGTACCACTTTAGCTAAAGATTTAAGTCCTGAAGAAATGGGTGTTATGTTGGGTGGTGATGCGGCCACTAGTGAAGTGTCTTTTTATCAGAATGGTAGCTTTTTGGATCTTTGCCGCGGACCTCATTTGAACAATACTGGCGAAGTCGGAGCTTTTAAGTTGCTAAGGGTGGCTGGTGCATATTGGCGAGGCGACGAAAAACGACCTCAGATGCAAAGGCTTTACGGTGTTGCTTTTGCTACCGAAGAAGAACTCAATGATTACCTAGAAAAGCTTGAATTAGCTAAACAGAGAGACCACAGGAAATTAGGTAAAGAGTTAGATCTATATACTACATCAAACCTAG
>JBHAEP010000015.1:0-30154 GCA_041855665.1 Nanosynbacteraceae bacterium | reverse complement strand
GGCTAATATCAGCACTCGCCCCACCCACAACATCGACCATCAAAGTCGTAGCTCTCGATATAACAAAAGGTACTGCAATTCCAGTTAAGGCCACTAAAATTGAGGCGATCGCTACGCCGATGTAATATTTTTTCATACCGTCGGCATATTTTAAAGTTTTAATTAAAGGTTTCATTTTTCCTCTTTCTTATATTTTACCTCGTATAATTTTATCACTTTTGAATCATTTTCATCAAAGCCAAAGTATAAAACACCCCCCTTTACTAGGAGGTGTTTTAATTTAAGGAAATATTACTTAGCTGAACGCTTTTCAATAATCTCTTGTGCTACGTTAGGTGGTACTTCCTCGTATTGAGCAAGTTCCATAGTACTAGCTGCACGACCTTGGCTCATGCTTCGGATGTCATTAGTGTATCCAAACATATTTGCTAGAGGTACGAATGCGCGAACAAGCTTTGCGCCACCTGGAATATCTTCCATAGCATCGATACGACCGCGGCGAGAGTTCAAGTCTCCAATCACATCACCCATGAATTCTTCTGGAGTAGAAACCTCAACTTTCATAACAGGTTCAAGAAGAACTGGTTTCGCCTTTGGAATACCTTCACGAACAGATAGAACACCCGCAAGGTTGAATGCAAGTTCGCTTGAGTCGACATCGTGATAGCTACCATCATAAAGAGTAGCCTTAACACCAATCATTGGATATCCAGCGATCACACCACCATCAAGTGTATCCTTAATACCCTTCTGTACAGCTGGGCGATATTCCTGAGGAACAACACCACCTTTGATTTCGTCAACAAATTCAAATCCTTCGCCAGACTCAGTCGGTTCAAAGCGAATCCAGACATCACCGTACTGACCGCGACCACCAGACTGTTTTGCGTGCTTACCTTGAGCTTCGGCAACACCACGAATAGTTTCGCGGAAAGCAACCTGTGGCTCACCGATGTTAGCCTCAACCTTAAATTCTCGGTTCATTCGGTCGATCAGGATATCTAGATGAAGCTCACCCATTCCGCTCATGATTGTCTGACCTGTCTCTTCATCAGTGTGAACTCGGAAAGTCGGATCTTCTTCAGCTAGACGCTGCAGAGCAATACCCATCTTTTCTTGATCAGCCTTAGATTTTGGCTCAACAGCGATAGAAACTGGAGGTTCAGCAAATTCAATACTTTCAAGTACGATTTGATTTGACATATCACAAAGTGTTGCACCAGTAAATGTATCTTTTAGACCAACAACTGCTGCGATGTCTCCTGCGCTAATTGAGTCAATTTCTTCACGCTTATCAGCATGCATTCGAACGATACGACCAATGCGCTCTTTCTTTCCTGTTGTAGAGTTAAAGATATAACTTCCTGATGTTAGCTTACCGCTATATACACGAACGAAAATCAATTTTCCAACAAATGGGTCAGTAGCGATCTTGAACGCTAGTGCAGAAACAGGCTCATCTACAGAAGGTTCACGGCTAATACTTTCACCACTCTTTGGATCTGTTCCCCAAATTGTACCAACGTCAAGTGGACTTGGTAGGTAATCAACAACAAGGTCAAGAACCTTCTCAACAATAACACCACGTCCGTCACCACCGGTAACTAGGAAGAAGTCTCCATCTAGAACCCGTTTTCGAAGTGCAGACTTTAGTTCTTCAGTAGTGATTGCTTCTTCACCTTCTTCAAAGAACTTCATCATCAACTCGTCGTCAGCTTCAACTGCATTTTCAACAAGAAGCGAACGAGCGTGCTTCGCTTTTTCAAGCATATCAGCTGGAATATCACCAACCTTTAGCTCGTGGTCAGAAAAATCATCATAAGTGTAAGCCTTCATATCTACAAGGTCAACAACACCATTGATATCTTTCTCAAATCCGATAGGTAGATGGATCGGGAAAGCATTTCGGCTTAGGCGGTTATGAATTGATTCTAGAGATTTGTAAAAATCACCACCGATCTGGTTAATCTTATTAATGAAACAAATTCGTGGCACGCCATACTTGTTTGCCTGTCGCCAAACAGTTTCAGTCTGAGCCTCAACACCCATCTTACCGTCGAAAACAGTAACCGCACCGTCAAGAACGCGAAGTGAACGCTCAACCTCAGCGGTAAAGTCGATGTGTCCCGGTGTATCAATGATGTTAATTTTGTGATCTTTCCAGAAAGCTGTAACGGCAGCAGAAGTAATGGTAATACCTCGCTCACGCTCTTGAGCCATCCAGTCAGTTGTTGTTTCACCTTCGTGCACAGCACCGATCTTATGACTCAAACCTGTTCGGTACAAAATACCTTCAGTTGTAGTCGTTTTACCGGCGTCGATATGCGCAATAATACCGATGTTTCGGTAGTCCTTTAGTGGAACATTTTTTGCAGCCATATAGTACTTTAATTCCTTGTTTTTTAGTTAATAATTTAATCGCTCATCTAAAAAAGACACGCTTTATGTTCATATTATAGCAATTTTTCAAATAAAAATCTAGTCGAGGTATTAATTATCGCTCTAGATTGTAGACCCGGCTAACACTAAAAATGTCTTCTGGCTTAACGGCAACTCTCAAGATTTGGTTGCCCGAATCCTTCCTAAATATGTGCTTAAACTCATAATCACCAGTCTCTTCATTGTGATCTATGGCAACTTTTTCATAATTAATCAAAGTTTCCGGATTTTTTACACTAACACCTCGAAGTCGAGAAGATTTATCATCTTTAGTTAAAGACGTCCAGTCGTGATCTCGGTAAGAAATAATCGTGTTTCCATTAGATTTTAAGATGTTAGCAATTTTTGCAGCTCGAATTCGAATCTCATCAAACTCTTTTTGAACCGATTCATCGACCTGCTCTAAAGATTGATTATGTAAAATCCTAGCTAGATCACCCTGTATAAAATTTTGTTGCATTTTCTTCTCTAAAATATCAAGCTCGTCAGCAGCCCATCCACTCCACAAGTAAGTTTCATCCATACCAAATTCACCGCCGTGATCATTATGCAGAGTAAAGACACCTTCCATTATCGGCAGATTTAGAACTTCATAAGATCTAAAAGCTACCGGGTCATAGTCTAAGTCTTCAGGAGATATTGGATGATTTTTTGTTTCATCCTGAAACCTATCTCGCAAAATTAATTCATCATCTTCTGGAGATCCATCAACTCGACCAACAACCACCTCAAAAGATGGCAGCAGTCTAATTTCTGACACTCCCCTAGAATAAGCTATCTCGAAAGGCTTCACACCAGCACCAATCACAGTCCCAGAATACACCTCGCCCTCGTAGAAATTCTTAGTCATCTCATCTGGATTATCAATTTGATTTATACCACAACCACCAATTCCACCAACCTCTATTCGATAACGTCCACCCAATAGTCCAGACTTCGACAATCTCGATTCCAGATTTTGATTCAGCCGATCTATATACTCTTTAGCCCCAGCAACATCAATAGGTATCTTATTTTCAATATTTTGATACAATGGATTTTTGCTAACATGTCTCGCAAAATCCGTATACAAAACCGACTGATAAAGTTCACTCGTTCGCGGGCGACTACGATCTATAATCCCGTCGGTCATGTGGTCGATTCTTTTTTCGTAATTATTCATTGGCCTTTTCTCCATGGTGAAATAATTATAAACTAAAAACCGCCAAGCATAAAGCATTAGCGGTAATTGATGTACTGTAATGGTCGATCATAGTCAGCTTCGGAAGTAAAACTAATAACTTTCTGAAGGTCATCTTTACTAGAGCTAGTTACCCGAATCGCCTCACCTTGAATTTGAGGCTTCACTTTAGGGAAGTTATCACGAATATCTTTTACTATTCTCTTAGCCATATCTTGAGGTAGACCTGACTTAAACGGAATTTCTTGACTCGCTTTCATGTTGGATTCCTGAACCTTTTCAGATAAATCTAGAACCTTGCTTGAAATATTTCGACTTGCCAGTTTTTTACGAATTATATCAGTTATAGCCTCTAATTGCCATTGACTATCGCCAATAATCTTGAAACCCTTCTTGTCATTCATCCACTCGATTGAAGCCGGAGTTCCCTTAAAATCATATCGATTTGCCATTTCACGCTCAACCAAAGCAAAAACGTTATTCATTTCCGCCTTGTCGTATTCTGCAACTATATCAAAAGAAAATGTAGCCATATTTAAATTATAACAAAACCGCCCCGAAAATTCGAGACGGCTTTGGTGTTTTTTGTGGTAAATTAACCTCGAGCGAAGTGTGCAAAAGCTCGGTTCGCTTCTGCCATCTTGTGAGTATCTTCTTTCTTCTTGAAGGCAGCGCCAGCTTCGTTATATGCATCAACAATTTCTAGCGCCAATCGCTGTGCATAAGGCATACCCTGACGTGCACGAGCTGACTGTACTAGCCATGAAAAAGCGTAGTGAAGTTGTCGATGACCAGAAACTGGGAATGGAATCTGGTAGTTTGCACCACCAACACGACGAGACTTAACCTCAAAGTTTGGTGAAACATTCTTCAAAGCTTTTTCAAAAATTTCTAGTGGATCTTCTGAGTCTAGCTTTTTAGCAGCCATTTCAAGTGCTTGATAAACAGCTTTTTCAGCAGTAAGCTTCTTGCCGTCAAGCATAGACTTGTTGATTAGACGCTGAACCAAAATACTTTGGTATTTACGATCTGGCTTTGGAGTACGAACAAGTGATTTAGTAACTTTTCGCGGCATGGCTTACTTTCCTTCCTTTTTAGCGCCGTACTTAGAACGACCTTGTTTTCGACCATTTACACCTTGAAGGTCAAGCGCACCACGAACGATATGGTATCGCACACCTGGAAGGTCTGGCACACGACCACCGCGTACCAAAACTACGGCGTGTTCCTGTAGGTTGTGACCCTCTCCACCAATATACGCCCAAACTTCATGACCATTTGTCAAACGAACACGAGCAACTTTTCGAAGCGCTGAGTTTGGCTTTTTAGGTGTTTTAGTTGTGACTTTAATACATACACCACGCTTAAATGGAGCATCTTGGCTGTAATAGCGTGTCTTTAATGTATTCTGAATGCGACCAAGCGCTGGAGACTTTGACTTCTGAGCCGCAGTCTTGCGTGGTTTTCGCACTAACTGATTGATTGTTGGCATTCAAAAACCTTTCGTTATATTTTATTACGCTTCGAAATCAGCATTTTCTAGGCGTGTCTTTACCTTTTTGCATTGAAAAATGTCTGTACACATACTTTTAACACTTCTCACCAAAAAGAGGAAACTCTTTAGTTAGTTTAGCATAAAGGGATGTTTTTGTCTACTTTTATTTACCCTAAAAACTCAAACAATAAAATGACATCACCCTAGTCCGAGCGATGCCATTTCATATAGATCAAATGATCTTAGTTTTCAGTGTCTTCAGCTTCTTCAGTCTCTTCGACCTCTTCAGTTCGAGCACCAGTTCCTACAGGAATCTTACGACCAATGATCACATTCTCTTTCAATCCATGTAATTGATCGGCGCGACCAGAAGTAGCGGCGTTAATCAATACGCGAGTTGTATCCTGGAATGATGCAGCAGATAGCCAGCTATCGCTCCAGATAGAAACCTTAGTGATTCCAAGTAGCAATTGACTGTAGCCAACAAGCTCTTTGCCTTCAGCGGCAAGGCGCTTATTTTCAGCTACTACAGCAGCCTTAGATACGATGTCACCAGTAACGAATGAACTGTCGCCAGATTCTTCAATTTGAACTCGGCTAAACATCTGTCGAACGATAATCTCAAGGTGCTTTCCAGCTACGTCCTGACCCTGAGCAGCGTAAATCCTTAGGACTTCGTTAATAATATAACGCTGAGTTGCTTCTGTACCCTTTAGACGCATTAAATCATGTAGATTCAATGAACCTGTAGTTAGGCGATCACCGGCTTCTAGGATATCGCCAGGTCGAACAACAAGTTGTGCTGTGCCTGGAATTTCGTAGCGAACTGGAGCGCCAGCGTTTGCAGCGATAACTACAGTGTCATCGGCAAGTTCAATCACTCCATCAAAAGGTGCTACAAGAGATTTTTGATCATCAGAACCAACTGCAATAACATCTCCAGCCTTAACATTTGAACCCGGCTTGAGAGCAATACTTCGTCCCTCTAGTGCAATTCGTTCAACCTTACCTGACTGAGGCGCAACTTGAACAATGTATTTATTGCCATCTTCCCAAGTATCAACAAGTCCAGCAATTTCAGTAATATAAGCCTGACCTTTTGGAGTTCTAGCCTCAAACAACTCTTCAACACGAGGAAGACCCTGAGTGATATCTCCACCAGCAACACCGGAGTTGTGGAATGTTCGTAGAGTTAGCTGAGTTCCCGGCTCACCAACTGATTGAGCGGCAATCACACCAACTGGCTGCGCGTTATCGACGAGATGACCAGTGGCCATGTCGATTCCGTAGCTCTTGCGTGGAATTCCATTTAGGTTATTTGTAGAAAGTACAGATTGAATCTTAACTTCAGTTACACTAGAGTCTGCTTCTATAGCATCAGCGATATCTCGAGTAATCAACTCGTCTTTGCCAATGTGACCAGGAACTTCCTCTGCGGTGTAGCGTCCATATAGACGATTACCAAAATCAATCATAGTCTCTTCAGTCTCAGATCGATATACAGTGAATCCTTCGTCATCACCTTCGGAATCTTCAACCGTAAACACATCCTGACTCACATCAACGAGACGACGAGTCAAATAACCTGAGTCGGCAGTCTTTAGCGCGGTATCGATTAGACCCTTACGTGCACCACGGGTAGCCACGAAAGATTCTAGTGATGAAAGACCGTCTTTGAATGAGCTTTGAATAGGTAACTCAATTTCGCGGTTACTTGCATCCACCTGAATACCAATCATCGCACTAGCCAACTTCAAGTTTGAGACATCGGCACGCGCACCAGAGTTGATCATCATAGAGATACTCGTATCCATTTCTTGAAGCTTATCTTTCAAGAAATCGCTAATCTTATTGTCGATGTTCATCCAAGTAGAAACCGTTAGGTTGTATCGCTCTTCTTCGGTGATCAAACCTTCATCATAGTGTTCAGAAACAAGCGCCGCTTTAGCATTACCTTCAGCAATAAATTCGCTAATTTCTGGATAGTAAAGGTAGTCATCTTTACTGGTTGAAGTTGCAGAAATTGTTGCATACTTGAATGAAAGATCTTTCATTCGGTCGGCAATTTCAGCGGTAACTTTTGGACCATATTTATCAAATACTTGCGCCAAAACCTTCTTTAGTTGCTTCTTATTTTGAACTGAATTATCGAATGGGAATTCCTTTGGAAGAATTTCATTAAACAACACACGCCCAAGTGTCGTATCACGGATTTCACCTTTAGCGAAAACTCGGATTGGAGTCTGAAGCATGATTTTGCCGTTATCATAGGCCATCTCTGCTTCGTAAACACTACTGAACGGTTTGCGTTCTTTAGTTTGTGCAGCTGGTTTTTCATAAGTTAGATAGTAGTTTCCAAGAACCACGTCCTGACTGATCGAAAGAACCGGCACACCATCGGCTGGCTTCAGAAGGTTTGCTGAAGCACTCATTAGTTCGCGAGCTTCACGCTGCGCATCATCAGATAGCGGCAAGTGTACAGCCATCTGGTCGCCATCGTAATCGGCATTGAAACCGCTGGCCACAAGCGGATGTAGATGAATCGCCTTTCCTTCTACTAGCCTTGGCTGGAAAGCCTGAATAGACAAACGGTGTAGAGATGGAGCGCGGTTCAAAAGAACATATTTACCTTCAATCACCTCATCAAGAGCATCCCAAACGGCAGCTTCACCGGCTTCGATTAAACGAGTTGCTGAACGGATATTGTGCGCATGTTCGTTGCGAATCAACCAGCTGATCACAAATGGCTTAAATAGCTCAAGCGCCATCTGCTTAGGGATACCACATTCGTGAATCTTTAAATTAGGTCCAATAACAATCACAGAACGACCAGAGTAGTCAACACGCTTACCGAGCAAGTTCTGACGGAAGCGACCTTGCTTACCCTTTAGCATATCTGAAATTGACTTCAACTTACGTCGACCACTAGCTGAGCTAGATCGACCGCGAGCTGCGCTGTTATCGATCAACGCATCAACCGCCTCTTGAAGCATACGCATTTCATTGCGACGAATTACTTCTGGAGCATTTAAATCAACAAGCTTCTTTAGACGATTGTTTCGGTTGATTACTCGACGATAAAGATCGTTTAAGTCTGATGTTGCAAATCGACCACCAGTCAACTGCACCATCGGACGAAGATCTGGAGGAATAACCGGTAAAACAGTCAAACAAAGACTACTTGGATCAATTCCAGCAGACTGCATCCCCTCTAGAACCTTTAGTCGCTTCAAGATCTTCTTTTCACGCTGACCCTTAGCTTCTTCAGCTTCTTCGGTTAGCTCAGTAATTAATTTAGGTAGATCGATCTCATCAAGCAAAGCCTTTAGGGCTGTTCCACCCATTCCAACCTTGATTAATTCCTCGTATTCTTCAGGTAGATTGCGGTAGTCAGTTTCAGAAATCAAAGCGTGCTTATTTAAGCTATCAAGTTGAGTCTTCTTTGTGTAATAAGATTCATTAAGATCCTCAACCTCTTTAGATTGCTGTTCGGCCAGAGCTTTAACATCTGCACCTTCCTTCTCAGCCTCTTTCTCATAGCGGAACTTGATTGCCAGGCGAGCTGCTTCAGTTTCAGCTTCAAGATCAGCAAGCATCTGGTCGCGCTTCTCTTCATCGCTCTCTAAGATCACATAAGTTGCAAAATAAGCAATCTTTTCTAGATTTTTAACAGTAATACCTAGAAGTAGACTCATGGCACTTGGAGTTCCACGCATAAACCAAATATGTGCAACTGGAGCAGCCAAGGCTATATGACCCATTCGCTCGCGGCGAACAATAGACTTAGTGACAAGTTCACCGTTTTTATCAACAGCAGCTTCGCGAGAACGAACACCCTTAAGTTTACTGTCGTGCGGATTAATATCTTTTACTGGACCAAAAATCCGCTCACAGAAAAGACCATCACGCTCTGGCTTTTGGGTTCGATAGTTAATAGTTTCTGGCTTTGTAACTTCGCCATAGCTCCATTTCAAAATGTCTTCTGAGCTAGCTACAGCAAGACGCACTGCGTCAAAATCAGCAATTCCAGCACTATTTGGAGATATTCCAGCCATTATTACGCTTCCTCCTTAATTTCTTCAATTTCATCAATATCTTGGATACTCATTCCATCTTCGATGTCGCCAAAATTATCAGCTTCATCAAGTATAGCCTCTACACCTTCGTCATCCATTGCAGCGGTGTTATCTTCGCCTCTATTTGCCTCAGATAGCATATCCTCCGCATCAAGAGATTCAGACTTTTGATCAACCAGATCAACTCGTAGACCAAGACCTTGCAATTCTTTCACAAGAACGTTAAAGCTCTCTGGTAGACGCGGTCCGACAATTTGCTCATTCTTAATGATTGACTCGTAAGCTTTCGCACGTCCATAAACATCGTCGGATTTGATTGTCAACATTTCTTGAAGAGTTGTTGCCGCACCATAAGCCTCAAGCGCCCAAACCTCCATTTCACCAAATCGCTGACCACCGTTTTGTGCCTTACCACCAAGTGGCTGCTGAGTAACCATTACGTATGGTCCAGTTGAACGAGCGTGCATCTTGTCGCTAACCATGTGGTGAAGCTTGATCATATGCATCACACCTACTGTTGCTCGCTCCTCGAATGGTTCACCAGTCTGACCATCGAACAGCTGACTCTTTCCATCTCGAGCTAGTCCAGCTTTTTCAAGCTCATCGCTAATCTGCTTATCTGTAACACCGTTAAATGGCGGAGTAGCAACTTTATAGCCAAGAGCCCTAGCTGCCATTCCTAGGTGAGTTTCAAAAATCTGACCAAGGTTCATACGGCTTGGCACACCCATTGGATTCAAAACAATATCAACAGGAGTTCCGTCTTCCAAGAATGGCATATCTTCAACAGGAAGAACACGAGATACAACACCCTTATTTCCGTGGCGACCCGCTAATTTATCACCAACACCAACCTTTCGAAGCTGAGCTACGAAAATTTGAATTTGCTTGATAACACCAGCTTTAAGCTCGTGACCATTTTCGCGACTAAATACCTTAACGCCAACAACCTTACCGCCACCGGCGTTATTTAGGCGTAGGCTAGTATCGCGAACATCTTTAGCTTTTTCACCAAAGATCGCACGAAGCAAGCGTTCTTCCGAACTCAACTCTTGTTCACCCTTTGGAGTAATCTTTCCTACCAAAACATCTCCAGCTCGAACCTCTGATCCAACCTGAATAATACCTTCTTCGTCAAGATTTCGAAGAGCTTCTTCTGAAACATTAGGAATATCTCGAGTAACAATCTCGTCACCAAGCTTAGTTTCGCGAACTTCAACAACATAATCCTTAATGTTAATGCTTGTTAGATCATCATCCTGAACAACTCGACGGCTAAGTACGATCGCGTCCTCCATGTTATATCCATTCCAAGGCATAAACGCAACCAAAAGATCACGCCCAAGAGCAAGTTCACCGTCAGCAATTGACGCACCTTCGATAAGAATATCACCCTTCTTAACCTTGTCGCCACGATTTACGCGAACTTTTTGGTTATATGAACGAGAGTCGCCGTTCTTTACGAAGTGCTGCAATTGATAAACCTTAATATCATCTTCATACTTAACATGGATTTCATCGGCATCAGCACGAACAACTTCACCTGTACCGCTAGCTGTAACCAGGTGACTAGTGTTGCGAGCAACTTCTGCTTCGATACCAGTACCTACAGTTGGCGCCTGAGGAGTGAGTAGCGGAACAGCCTGACGTTGCATGTTTGAACCTGTCAAGGCGCGGTCCACACGGTCTTTTTCAACAAAAGGAACAAGGCTAGCAATAGGGCCAAGAATCTGCTTGTGAGCAATGTCAATTAGAGTTACTTCACTAGCGTCAACCTGAGCCGGCTGATATTCCACACGAGCATTTACGCGTTCATCAGCAAAAGTCTTATCTTCATTAAGTTCAACTCCAGCTTCAGCGATAACTTCATTAAGCTCGCTAGCGGCGTCTAGGTAAACAACTTCATCAGTAACCTTACCGTCCTTAACTCGAAGATAAGGAGTTTCAAGGAATCCATACTCGTTCACGCGAGCATATGAAGCAATATTCAACACAAGACCAATACTCTGACCTTCTGGTGTCTCCACAGAACAAATTCGTCCGTAGTGAGTTGGATGGGCATCGCGAACCTCAAATCCAGCACGCTCACGAGTCAATCCACCAGGACCAAGGCTTGATAGACGGCGTTTATGTGAAAGTTCTGATAGTGGGTTAACTTCGTCTAGCGGCTGAGAAAGCTGGCTACTAGCAAAGAATTCACGAACGGCAGCAACCACCGGGCGCGCATTAATCAACTGACCAGGAGTGACAGTTTCGATATCGCTAACGCTCATGCGATCCATTGCATTTCGCTGCATACGAAGCATACCTACGCGGAACTGGCGAGAAACAAGCTCACCAACAAGCTTCACGCGACGATTTGACAATGCATCAATATCATCTGGAATACCTTGTTCGTTATTTAGGCGAATAAGTTCACGGATAATAGCCACTAGGTCTTCGATTCTAAATACGCGATTCTCTGTCGTATTTGGCACGTCAATCTTTAGGCGCTGATTCATCTTATAGCGACCAACTCGACTGTAATCGAAACGCTTGAAATCAAAGAACATACGCTCAATCATTCCACGAGCGTTATCAACAGTAGCAAGGTCGCCCGGTCGAAGACGACGATAAACCTCGATTAAAGCCTCGTTAGCACCCCGAGCTGTATCTTTTTCTAAAGTATTATCTATATATTTAACATCGCCAGTATCGATATCTTCGAATAGAGCCTTGATTTCGCTAGTTTTAGCGTGTCCAAGTGCTCGCAAAAGTGTAGTTACTGGCAACTTGCGACGACGATCAATCTTTACATAAATTTCACCCGCTGCGCTAGTTTCAAACTCTAGCCAAGCCCCACGACCTGGGATTAATTTTGCACCATAGCGGTTTTTTCCAGCGGTAACTCCGTCAACAGTAAAGAACACACCAGCTGAACGAATTAACTGTGAAACAATAACGCGCTCTGTACCGTTAATTACGAAAGTTCCGCGTTCGGTCATCCAAGGGTAATCACCAAGATAGATTTCCTGCTCTTTTATCTGACCTGTAACTTTGTTTGTTAGTTCAACCTTGGCATGCAAAGGTGCATCAAAAGTTAAATTATTTTCCTTTGCTTCACTTTCAGAAATCTTTGGATCAAGGAATTGATACTCCTTGAAACGAAGTTCCAATTTTTGACCAGTATAGTCTTCGATTGGGTTTAGTTCTGCAAAAATCTCGCTCAAGCCACTGTCGACAAAATCTTGCCAACTTTCTTCCTGATGAGCGATCATACTAGGCAACTTTAGGGCTGTATCGTCTTCCGTGAAAAAGACACGCTCTGTAGTCGCAGGCTTGTTTTGTGCCATTTATACTCCTCGCATTTGTTTAGTGATAATTAGAATCGGCGCCGAAGATTCCTTCCCAAATTCATACTTATTGCGTGCCATTACAAAAAATATATCTGAATTTTGGGTACACTACTTCTTATCCTAAATTATACACTAAAAAACTACTGATTTCAACGATAATTTGAATAAAATAATAAATATGCTATAATAAAAAATGGTTTAATTGTCAAAACCATGTCCATAGAGAGTGTTTTAATGTAAAAAATACTCTAGAACCTTACAAGTAGAAAGTGATTTTAATGTCTTTTCACCTTTTCAAGAATGGTAATGTAGTCAACAAGAAAGCTGACCCCAACCCCAGTACTAAAGTTCTGAACGTGAGTCAAGTCGCACACGCCTTCATCGTCAACAAGACTGATGAGGAGATTACCGTCGACTTGCGATACGGCAACAGTATCAGCGCAACTCGTCATATTGACGAAAATGCCCTGAGCGAAGCCGAACTTCCGGTCTTTATTCTTCGCGAACCGGCTCACATGAGTCATCGAATGAAAGTTGCAATCAACCAGATGGATCATTCATCGGTCATGGTACTGGGTGCTTATGTCTACCACTGCTGGTACTACCTGAATCTTGCTATCTCAAAGCATGTTCATTACGATGCAGTGTACAACAATCAAGTTCAGCGCTCCATCAACTCCTTGGTTGAATATCTGAACGCAACCATAGAAAAAGGTGGTTATAAACCCCAGCTTTCTGACACTGCGTTCCCCTACCTCGGGTCTGAATCTCACTGTCGCGATTCCTCAAAAGCTCCCGAGTTTGCTCGCGGAATCTGTCATGAGGCAATGGAATTCTTGCAGGAAGTGTATGCTTCGCTTAATTACCACTATGCAAACTTCAGCGAAGACTACTCGCCAGCCAATAATTCGATTTGGGATTCTCACGTAATTCAACCGATTATTCATAATCAAAACCACTACGTAATCCCGTCGCTCATCGGTACCGACAGCAACTTCGGCGCTAAACATTAATCCTTCTACCTTAAAAGGGCTGTCGTTTATTCGGCAGCCCTATTTCTTTTATTGATTTTATTTATAGTTTATGATATAATATAAACATTACAACCCGTACGCACCTTACAATTTTAGGAGTTTATTGTGTTTGACTTCATCCTGCAGAACCTGACTCTGGCTTGGGTATTTCTTGTCATCGATATATCAGTGACTATAACTGCTTTGATTTTATTGAAATTCACCTTCGAAAATCATAAAACCTTCAAAGCAGACTTACTGTTTTTCTATGGCAAAAAGCACAGCTTATTCAAAAAATTTGAGAAAGATAGTAGCTTCTTAGCCTACAATATAGAGCACTATAAACGAGATAGAGAAACTCTCAAAGAGAAGATGGATTTATCTTATTTATATACAACCATTCCGGCGATGATTGGACTATTTTCTGCAATACTAACACTTATGTGGATCCTAAGCATATTAGATCCTCAGTTAGATCCAGAAAAATACGACGATTATTTCAAGCTTACAGCCCTAGGCATGAGTCTATTTTCTATACCATGTTTACTCTCAGGAGTTTTTATCTATAGACGTTATCGAGATCGATACATTTATTTGATCAAAAAACTACAGAACGACACTATCGAACTTGAAGCTCGACTAAGCAAGAAACCCTAAAACCCAAAGGCCCTCGCAAAAAACGCGAGGGCCACTTTATTATTGATATAAATAGAAATATATGTTATAGTATATTTATACTATCTGTACGCACTTTTCAGTTTTAGGAGTTTACTGTGTATTCCAGCCCGTTTGTTTCATTCTTTTTTCCGGTTACTCTCATGGCAGTGATAGCTGTATTTACCGTAAGCAACCTCTTGGTTTACAAAGATATAACATCACTCTATAGAAACGCTATAGAAAGAATAAACCGCAACCTCCACGAAGAGGTGTCCATGCACAAGAAATACAATATCAACTACTCCCTAGGAGCGCTAAAGGTAAAATACGAGGAGACAATAGAGTTAGTATCACACGACTACAAACGAGTGATAACGCTACTAATCCTTGCATTTTTTACTAATTTTTGTGTAATATTTATGTCGGCAGCCTGGATGTCTGAATCAGCTCATATCGAGTTCTTAGGTACCGTAGTTGAATTATCCGACAACGCAAAGCATTCTTTATTCGGAGGAACTACTGCTAGCTTAATATTTACTGCACTATCTTCTAGATACACACAGGCATTCAAATATTACCACGGCTAAAACCCTAAATTCAGTAGCCCCACTATTTAACAGTGGGGCTACTTTACTATTTATCTAAAACCTTATCAATTAAACCATAATCCAGAGCCTCTTTGGCACTCATCCAATAGTCGCGCTCCATATCTTTTTGTATCTTCGAAATTTTTTGACCAGTATTTTTAGCTAGTATTTGATTTAGCTTATCTTTCAAATACAGCCCTTCTCTTAAGGAAATTTCTTGGTCAGTAATCTTACCTTGAGTACCAGAGCTTGGCTGGTGAATCATAATACGACTGTTCGGTAATGCGATTCGCTTACCTTTTGCACCAGAACTCAAAAGAAAAGCTCCCATACTCGCTTGCAGGCCAATGCCAATAGTCTGAACATCTGGCTTAATGTATTGGATGGTGTCATAAATCGCCAATCCATCATAAACAGAGCCACCAGGACTATTTATATAAAGCTGAATATCGGAATTTGGATCTTCATATGCTAAATGTAGCAGCTGTGCCACAATAACATTAGCAGTGTGCTGATTCACTTCTTCGCCTAAGAAAATAATCCTTTCATTCAAAAGCCTTGAATAAATATCAAAAGCTCGTTCACCTCTTGAAGACTGCTCTATTACAGTTGGAACTAGATAGTTTGAAATTTTATCCATATAGTTATATTATACCATGTTTTATATCATTAAATAATAAGACCTCGCCTGTAAACGAGGTCTTAAATTACTACTTAGAGTTTAACTCAACTAGTCGCTCAACTGTTTTTTCAGTAAGCAGTCGATTTGCGATATCTCGCTTGACTTCTTCGCGCTCGAATTGCTTTAACATCTCTTTATTATTAGCATACTGCTTCTTGTAAAGTTCAACATGATTAGCAATTTCTTCGTCAGTCGCAGTAATCTTTTCTTTCTTGGTTAGCTCAGCAAGAGCCAAACCAGCCTGAACCCTAGCTAAAGCCGCTGGATGAACTTCTTTATCTAGCCACTCTTCTTTAGTTTTGAAAGAATTCATTTCAAGATACTGATCAAGCATCAGACCTTGATACATTAGATTCTGCTGAAAGTCTTGCTCAATTGAACGCTCTTGATCCTTAACTAGAACCTCTGGAGCTGGAACCTCGCTCATTTCAACCAATTCTTTAACGAGCTCATCTTTGTGCTTTTCGGCCGCTTCACGCTCTTTTTGAGCTTTAATTTCAGACTCAATATCCTTTTTTAGCTCATCTGCACTTGTAAAAGGTCCGCATTTTGCAGCAAATTCATCATCAACCTCAGGTAAAACAACTTCTTTTAGAGATTTTAAGGTTGTAGTAAATACTACTTTTTGGCCAGCTAAATCTTTAGCATGGTAATCTTCTGGGAAAGCTAATTCTAGGTCGAATGTTTCGCCAACTTTTTTACCAACAATACCTTCTTCAAAACCAGGAATAAACTGACCACTTCCAAGCACTAATGGATAGTCATTGCCTGTTCCGCCGTCAAAAGCAATGCCGTCTTTTTTACCTATAAAATCAATCGTTGCTTCATCTCCATCTTTTGCGGCACGATCAACATCTTTACGTTCAGCAAAATTCTTTTGCATACGCTCGATAATTTCATCAACGTCCTTTTTAGTAACTTTTTCAGCCTTCACTCGAGCCTTCAAGTTTTTATAATCACCAAGCTTGATTTCTGGAACAATGTCAACTTCAGCAGTGAATTCCATTGCTTCACCTGGCTTAAAATCTTTAACATCAACCTCTGGCCTATCAAGCGCCTGAAGCTTTTTGTCCATAAAAGCCTGTGCTGTATAATGCTGCAAAGCTTCTTCCATTGTAGCTTGCGCTAGGCCGGCTGGGTCAATATTTTTTGCAGCTACGCTCGCTGGCACCTTACCCTTGCGGAAACCTTGGATTTTCATATCTTTAGCAAGACGCACAAGAGCAGTTTGCTCAGCATCTTTCAATTCGCTCGCATCAAGTTTAATAGTCAACTTAACTCGAGTCTCTGATAAATTTTTCACAGTAATCTTCATACTATGAAATTATAACACCTTTTTGACTTAGGCTCAATTCAGCCAAAGTATATCCTAGAATTCAAACAGACTATCGTCATCAGACTGCTGCTTTTTGCGAACATCCTGAACGACAGAAACTATACGAGCATAGCCCATTTTTTCATCAAATTGACCTTCAGAACTAATCAATCTATAAACCTCGTCCTTAGCGCTGTTTTTTTCGAAAATTAATATATACTTAACCTTTTTTCGAACTGCATTCTTCAGCTGGTTCTCATAACTATCACCGCTAACATCTATCAAAACCGGCACATTTTCATCACGAAACTTACGAGCAAGATCCTCGACATCGCGTCGCTTCACATTCCCAGATTCTATAATCATTAAATCTACATCAGGAGTAGTAGCTAAAATTTTTGATTGATCTATTAAGTTATCTGGATTTAGATAAGCTCTCAAATTACCACCATCAGTCCGACCCGTAATCAAAATGTTGCTATCTTGATCAGTAATTTCAAAAATCAAACCACTATTTTGAACTGATTTCTTCTGGATATAGGTAGGATCAAACCTTGTTACATAATCCAACTCTCCAGCCAGTAAATCACCGACGTGAATAGCTCGCTCCACTACATAAGACTTTAAGATATCCTTTGGTAAATCATGTGGATTAACAATATTTAGTAGGTTGGCTAGTTTAGTGATTTCATCCTGTCTGGACCCAAAGATACCAACAATCTCACCAGTGAGATCACTTGGAGAAATATCTCTTTTGTGTGCCAAAATCTGTTGCAAACGAACAATCTGCGCACCATCCAAACCAAGGTGTTGATGGCTGATAAAATTACTTAAATCAAGATCATTGAACCTTACTACTAAAGTAGAGATATCTAGGTTTAACTTTTCGAGTATATCGCGAATAATCAAAAATAATTCCCGCTCAGCTATAAAGTCTTTGGATTGACCAGCCTGAACCCCAACAAGTCCGCCAAAATCTACACCAAAAATTCTTTGGCCAGAAATTCCATTCAGATTAGAAAAGCCATCTATTCGGTCATATCCCCAAAGCTTAAGAACACTCAAAGAATTATCGACTATATTTTGACGATATCTAGCAATATCTGATGCGGATGGTGTGTATTGATATGGCTGTCTTTGTGGTGGGTTTGTCATTTTTATTATTATACACTATTTTTTTGTTTTTTACAATACATTAAACCATTTTTATATATTATTGCAAATGATGACGCTCCAGCCATGCATACATCGCAATTCCCGATGCTACACCCACATTAACAGATCGAGTACTACCCAACTGCTCAATCTCAACAATCTTCGCAGCTTTATTAGCCAGCTCTCTAGAGATACCAGCGCCCTCACTTCCAAAAACCATTACGCATCGTTTCGGTATATCAGTGGTTGATAGTTTTACCGAACCATCAATATTATCAATAGCAATTATGTCTCGAGAATCTTTTTTCATATCAGCCACAAAGTCGTCGATCTCGCGGTAGTAAACCACATCAAGATATTTATCAGTCATCATTGCTCCACGCTTATTCCATTGCCTGCGTCCAATTACATAAACTTTTCGCACTCCGAAAGCGTTGGCATTGCGAATAATCGTCCCCATATTGAAGTCTCGTTCTAAATTTTCAACCGCAACCTCAAGCTCAACGCCGCGCTCATCTAAAATTTGCACAATATCAGAATGCTCAAGACCCTTAAGTTCATCAGTTACATTTCGCGTGTCGTTCATATTTTGTATTATATCATCTATTGACAAACCACCGAATCGGTGCATAATAAAACCATGAAAGAGGTATTTAATTCGAATAACGAAAATTCACCAGAGAAACTACTTGAATTAATAGATGAATCCAAGCAATTAATTGACGGTGCATTAAAAAATATCAGCCCTGATTGGAAAACCGCCAACCATAGTCCGCTAATAGCAACTCAAACAACCCGCGAGCTCTATAATCCAGAGGAAGAAAATATTAATAGTGTAAATCTACAACTAAACGAAGGTCTACACACTTCAACAAATTTCTCTCTGTCTTGCTTTGGAGATGGTGCAATCAATGAAAATGCACCTGGATATCATCTGGAAGTTATCGAAGAAGATCCAGTTTTGGAATATAGCCTTATACCTGAAGACTCTAGAGAACAACTGGAAAAGCTTGTGCAAACTTACTACCACCTAGATAAATCTTTCCTGGCTAATCATTCGGCACAAATCTTCATCGACTCAATTACAAATACATTCAGTACAGATAATTTTATAGATCTTGAATCTGCAAAAATTCATACATTTATAGTAAATCAAGATGCTTTAGAATTTTTAGCGAAACAGCATTTTGAAGAAAATTATTGCACTGCTTGTGCGTCAGGTAATCCCGTGCAAATAGAAGATTTATACGTAGACCATAATGACGAAGACAGCCCGACTATATCTTTGAATGTATCCCCGCTATCCGCTAGCTACACTCAATCAAAAACTAGCATATTCCCTATGAATACCGAAAATATGGAGTTAACAGATGAGCAAAAACTAGTCTACAATCTAGAAAATCTCCTAACGAACTCTCCGGAATCAGCACATCTAGAAAATTTGGCTGAAATGATCGCATATCTTTCAAGGGTTCCATCATTAAACGCCTCCAGAGAAGATCTAGAGGCGCAAGCTATAAAACTAATTAATCAATCCAGGGACTTTAATTAGCAAAATCCATCGGAATTGAACTGTGGCGAATAAATTTATCTGCCACAGTTTTTTCTACGGCTTGTTTTACACCAGGATTCAAAAATCCATAAGGATCAAACAGATTTCTGATTTCATCAACCAACTCCAGTTCTTTAGCGCTAGCTTTAGAGCGATAAATACCCGACTTGGTCCGACCATCAGAACCTTGCCCGATAAACACACCTTCGACGCTATAAACATAGTTCGCCAAAGCATCAATCAATTTAGTGATTTTCTGCCTATCGCCAACTTTAGACAAATCCAACACAGGCTCTAGGTGTACAATTTCGCCCTGCATATCTCCAGAAATCGAAATTGTCAAATTCAAAGCCTCGGAAATCTTTAGAACCGATTTCTTAAAATCACTAAACCTATCACGCGGAACATGAATGCCCCGAAGAGATGCATTTCCGAAAGCATGCCCGGTTTGAGGTGTTGATACATACTGACTGATGTCCATTAAAGCAAGTAATTCTTCTCTAGAGATATCATTGCCAGATTGTCGAACTATTTTATCACCGCACTTTTTAGCTAGTCGTTTCAAGGATTTAGCGACAGCTCGCTCGGAGAATTCTGCAAATTCGATAATCAAAACAGACTTACTAGAATCAACCCCGCCCAGCCATTCGACTGTTTTACCAAATCGCCCGGCCTGCTCTACGGTTATTCCATCAATAAATCGAGTCTGCTTAGCGCCAATCTTATCTGCTTCATTGGAAATATCCACCACTTCATCAATAGAGTCACACACCACAACAGCAACGGAGCGATGAGCTGCCCTAAAATCAGCCTTCAAGATAACTTCAGATATAATGCCAAGTGTACCCTGAGATCCAACAAATATTGGAGTCAGGTCCATGCCGCCGCTACGATCTTTTATCATTGCAATGCCAGGATATCCTGCGGTTGAATCAGAGGCGTTTATGTCATCAATTACGTCAGCATAGTCTTCAACTAGCCGATCCAAAGTCCGGTATATTTCGCCTTCAAAAGTCTGCAAGCCCTTTTTAGACTCCAGTTCACGCTTTGAAATTCTACCTGTCTGCAAAACTTCTCCCGTTGGCAAAATTACTTCAAGTTGATGAACCGCACCAAGTACACCTTCCTTCCAAGAAAAAGCATTATCGTTATAGCTAGCATTGGCAATCGCACCACCAATGGTCCCATATTTTCCACCTTGCCAAACACCAGATAGCTCCAAGCCATGAAGCGCAAGCGTAGAATTTAATGAACGCATATCAATACCAGGCTGAACACGAATTTGCTTTTGCTTAACATCAATCTCAAAAGCAGCGTTCATATAGCGGCGAGTATCTATAATCAAACCCTTCGAAATAGCAGCGCCGGTATAATCAGTTCCTAAACCTCGAGCAGTAATTGCCATTTTGTGACCTTTTTCAGCCATCTGCCAAGCAAATCTAGCCAATTTTCGAATATCATTAGTGCTCGCTGGATAAGCAACCATTGTAGGAGTTGCTTCAGATATGCCGGTATCAAACTTATAACCAGACCGTACATAAGCCGAAACCTGAACACCTCCAGCCATATGCTCGTTTAAATATGCAGCTACTTTATTGATTGCCATTACTTCCTCCATTACCATTTCCAAAACTAACCGTACTCACAGCCTCACCAACATAATACGCGCTATCTTGAACCCGTACAGTCACCTGCTTACTTCCACTGCCTTCATAATTAACAGTGAATGTATTACCGCTAGGCGCACCGCTACCTATAGACTCTCCAGCAACCAAAACATCAACATTCGATAAAGTATAACGCCCCGGACTTATCCTGACAGTAATTCTTCCAGATGAATAGCTAATTCCAGAGACCGAAGGCTTAGCGTCATCACATTGATGAACATCGTCTTTGGCGTTCGGATTATAGCCATCAGTGACTACATAAGTCTGACGATTAGTAGCTCCGTCATTGGCTTTTGTTACGTTTACCTGAATCTTGGCTGCTTCAGGTGTACATTCTGTAGCCAGTTTTTTAGACACACGATCAAAGGTCAAAGACTCTGCTGTTCGAGCTCGGCGACTATTCCACCAAGATGGATATAATTCTCGACCCTGCTGCTGAATTCCATCTGGTTTAGCATACCAATCTCCAGACTTCCACTTACCTTCTGCGGCATATACTTCTTTGTGTGCATATTCCATAACTCCACCAACTATATTTCCACCAAGCGATGAACTCGATGAATTAATAATAGTTGCATCGTTATTACCCAGCCATAAAGCCATAGACAACACAGGTGTATAATTCACTATCCAAAGATCTTTAGGTTTTATTCCGATATCAGATGTTCCAGTCTTTGATGAACTTCCAACTCCAGGAATCATCAGACCATAGACGTTACGACCATGAAGTCCTGCCCTAGCGTTATCGTCAGCCAATATGTCGTTAATAATATAGGCAACTTGAGGGTCGAAAATTTGCTTACTTTCATCCTTAAACTTCTTCAAGACCTCACCTTGGCTGTTTTTAACTTCAAGAACTGTAGCTGTCGGTTTGTAAACACCCATTCTTGAGAAGGTTGCATAAGCATTAACAAGGTCTGTCTGCTTTACACCACAAGCACCGATAGCAGATGAAAGACCAACTCCCGCGGCAGCTTCCTGCTCACAATAAGAAGGGGCGCCCGATGCATGAATGAAATCTAGAGTGGCTTGAGGATTGGAGCTATTACCTCCATTGATATACATAGCCTTAACAGCTGGCGTATTTCGAGATAAAGCCAATCCTCTTCGAACAGTTAGAGACCCCATGAATTTACCATCCCAGTTCTGCAATTTGGCCCCGTAAATATTATCAACCGGCTCATCAACCAAGATACTGCCAGATCCATAGTTCTGACTATTGGCACCTTTATCTTCAAACAGCTTAGCAAACACAAAAGGCTTTACAGTGGAACCTGGCTGAACATAAGATGTTGCGGCATTATAAGATCCATATCCAGGATAGTCAAAACTTCGGCTACCAGCCATTGCCACGATCTGGCCTGTCTGAGTATCCTCCACTGTTGCGGCTCCATTATTTAGACCCGCATACACAGGTTTATTACTAGCAAAAAACGCGTTCATTTCTTGTTCTAGCTTTTCCTGAATTCTCAAATCTAAGGTCGTAGTAATCGTCAATCCACCCTTACCGACAGTCGCTTTACCTAACTCTTTTTCAAGCTCTGAACGAACATACTGGATGAAGTGACCAGCCTTAATTCCCTCATATTGCGAACTTGCTGGCTGAATATGCTCTAAAATAGGATAATTCTTCGCCTCTTCGGTCTGCTCCTTAGTGATCATTTTTAGCTCTAGCATCACATCTAAAACTCGATGCTGACGAGCTATAAGTGCCTCATGGCCAGCATCGTTATAGGGGTCATAAAGGCCTGGCTGATTTGGAATAGCTGCAAGCATTGCCGCTTCAGCGAGAGTCAAATCTTTTGCATCTTTCTTAAAGTAAGTCTGAGAGGCGGACTGAACTCCATTTCGACGACCACCATAAGGTGATTCATTTAAATAAAGTGCCAATATTTCTTCTTTTGAATACATTCGCTCAACTTCAATAGATAAGATAACTTCCTTAATTTTTCGAGGAATTCCAGATAATCCACGGTCTCCAGCTTCATCAGCAAAGAAAACCTGCTTCACTAGCTGCTGAGTTAAGGTAGAACCACCCTGAGTGCTTCCACCACGAGCATTACTAAATGCTGCGCGCATTAAACCGCTAGGACTGATTCCATTGTGCTTATAAAAATCCCTGTCCTCGATTGCAATTGTGGCGTTTTTGACATAGTCACTAATCTGGTCAGATTTTACAACCAATTTATAGTTTCCATCACCTTTATCCTCCCAGAGGAGTTGGCCATTGCGATCGTAGTATTTAGTAACGGTAGTCTGAACGCGTTTAGCTAGTTCACCTGGCCTAATTTTATCAAGATCCTTACGATAATAAGCAAACAAGCCCCCAACCAAAAGAACAGCCAACAAGACCGCCACGCCAGCGATCTTTAACATCATCAAAAGACCTTTTTTACTAAACCAATAACCAAAAAATCGCTTCGGATGAAGCCTATAGAAAAATCGCTTCACAGGATTTTTCGGCAAAGTCGCAAGATATTCAGCTTTTTTACGAGCATCCTTATCTTTTTTTACCTTGCGCTTGTGCGCCAGATTAGAATAAACACTCATTCTTTTAGTGTTTTTTGACGGTTTTTTTACCACCTTATTTCCCTCTTATAATAAATTATCTATTTTTCATTATACCATTTTTTCCGCTTATGCAAGTAAATATTTTGGCATTATGTTATAATTTAATCTGTAAAATAAAATTCTTTAGGAGATAAAAATGACTTTGTCCGATGAACTAAAATGGCGCGGTTTCTGGAATCAGACAACCTTCACCGATGAAAAAACCTTAGATTCAGAAAAATTCACAGTCTATCTAGGCACCGATCCATCCGCAGATAGTTTACATGTTGGACATTTAGTTGTTTATATGATGGTTCGGCATTTCCTAGAACATGGCCACAAGGTTGTTCTTTTGGTTGGTGGCGGAACCGGAATGATTGGCGATATGCGCGACACCGAGGAGCGATCACTCCTAGCGACAGAAGTCATTGAACACAATAAAAATGCCCTAAAGAACCAGGTTACTAAGATATTTAACGGTCAAGACTTTGAACTTGTTGATAATGCCGATTGGCTGTCAGAACTAGAATTAATTCCTTTTCTTCGCGATATAGGCAAGAATTTCAACATGGCAGAATTAACCAGTCGTGAGTTTTTTAAAGCTCGCATAAAAGCTGGCGGCGGGCTTAGTTTTGCAGAATTCACCTATACACTTTTACAGGGGTACGATTTTTGGCATCTTTTCAAAAATCACGGCGTCAACATGCAGATTGGCGGCAGCGACCAGTGGGGAAATCTACTTTCTGGAGTAGAACTTATTCGCAAAAAAGAAGGCGCAGAAGTTCACGCTATGACAGCTCCTTTAATGATCAATAAATCAACTGGTCGAAAATTTGGTAAAAGCGAAGGTGGTGCAGTTTGGCTAGATCCAGCTAAAACTTCGCCGTACAAATTTTACCAATTCTGGCTAAATATCGACGACGAAATGGCAATAGAAATGATAAAAATCTACACCATGCTTGATAAGGAGAAGATTAATGCTCTAATAGAAAATCACCTCCAAAACCCTGGAGCTCGCGCACTGCAAAAAACCCTAGCTCATGAAGTGACCGAAATGATTCATGGACGAGAGCGACGAGAATCAGTACAACGAGTAACCGGGGTGTTGTTTGGTGAAGTAGATATCGACAACCTCTCAGGCGAAGATCTGAAAACACTTGCCGCAGAAATCCCTACAGCCAGCGTTGGAAACACAGTAGTCGAAGCACTGGTTGGTTCTGGCATAGTAAATGGCAACGGCGAAGCAAAGCGACTAATCAAAAATAACGCAATCAGTCTAAATGGCGAAAAAATCACCGAAGATCGCCCGCTTGAAAAAGGACTTCTCAAAAAAGGCAAAAATTCATTTGTACTGATTTGGTAAAATTCAGCCAAAATAAAACAACCTCGCGATTTGAGGTTGTTTTTGATTTTGGTGTGGTTTTAACGATTTTAGCCGCGATTGATAATTTCGCCGCCAAGTTTAAATTCGCCAACTTCACCGCCGTCAATATTGTAGCCGAGCAAGTTTTCACCGCCAGTTTCGATATTTTCGCCAATTTCCAAAACATCGATTTTTCCGCCCTCTAGCACGCTAATCGCCTCGGCTTTTAGCGTTTTAATCACGCCCTTGACTAGCGTTTCGCCAGTTTCGCCGTGAGTTTTGACACTTCTACGGACGATAATCCTGCCGACTGGTTTTGAAAATTGCATGCCGATCGCGCCGTCGCCAAAAGTCTCGATCGAGTCGAAAATTGCCTCTGAAATCGTGCCGTCGTACTGATTAAACCCCCGCGCACCGAGCCCGCGAGTGATGATTGGCTTTTTGGCTTCAAAATATCCAACTTCGCCAAAATTCACAAAACCGATTCCGCTCGGACCAAAACTTTCGACTTTTTCGTCCAAAATCCACGACTCGACTGAACCCCAAACATCCAAAACCATATCGTTAACGCCATAAGTTTTCACCACGCCGCGCGATTTTAGCTCGCGAACATTTGCGCCGTAAACGATGAAAATTCCACCGGTGATCAAATTCGGCTGACCAAACGGAATCATGCCATTAGAATAAACTTCGCCAGTTATCAAGCTCTCAATTTCGACTTTCCCGCCTTCGTCGCCAAATCCTGAAATAAAAATTCCCGAACCGATCACTGGCGAATTTTCGCGGCCAACCGAAATATTTTCCAAATTCGCCTCAATCAAACTCGATTCGCTCGGGTTGAAATTGTAAATCGTGAACGCGCCTTGGTAAACGTTGACGCCGTATTTCATCGGGCGTTCGGGAAATTTTCGGGCGTCAGCCGCCACAATGTCAATGTTTTTGGCAGAAATTTTTAGATTTTCACTGCCCGCTCGCATCAAAAATTGCGCGTTTCCGGTTATAGTCAGATTTTCCAGCGAAATTTCACCCAAATCGTCGTCGCTAGCATCTAGAAAAATCGCCTGCGAATCAGTCGAAGTTTGAATCGTCAGATTTTTCACCGAATTTTCACCAGCAAGTGCCAGTCCATCGCCGTTGATAAAACTCAAAAACGTGTTTTCGCCCGCACCGCGAATCGACTGACCTTTTGCCAGCCGAATCGACGAATTGGCAGCAATCGCATTTTCCAGAACGATTTCACGTTCGCCCTCACTCAAAGCTTTTTGTAAATCTTGAAAATTCTTGACATTCATAACAACTCTTTTCATTTTAATTTTAACTGTTTTTAGTTTAGCAGGTGCAGCTGATTTTTTGCTGAAAATTCAAAAATATACTCCTGAAACCTTGGACTAGCCCACTTAATCCATTCCTGTTGGGCTTTGCTTCTGCAGGATGCGGTTGAGCTGTAGCAGCTGTGCTTGGTTGCGGCTAGTTTCGGCTAGCTTTGTGGATAGTTCAGCAAACCTGTCTAGGGATGTGGTGTCGCTTTGTTCTCCTAGAGTCTGCAAGGTCTTTAGGGCGTTAGCTTTTTCTTGTGGAGTGATGTTTTTCTTACCCAGTGCTTGCATAGCTTCTCGGTGAGCGTCCGCTAGTCCAAGCTCTGCAATGCGTTTTTCTGCATTAGACTCTAATTCCTCGTTGATTATTGGGTCATATTCACGACTGAGTTTTTCTATTTGAGTGTTAGCTTCCGGTGAGTATTGGTCATTTTCGCTGTAGATTATGGATTGGGATTGTTTTTTGTATTTGACATTTTGGTTGGAGTCTGGTATATTGGGATCAGATAGCTCCCGACGACGCGGGTCGAAAGACTTGTGCTGGGAGCTTTCTTTTATACCATTAATGGTATAAAAGAATCTTATTGTCTCCAGTTACGCCTATATTTAGTCTAATATCATAGAATTTATCTCCAACCTTCACAGTAGTTGACCTGTATTCAAAACCGTCTTTAGCAAAGCTATGGTTTTTAGTGTCGCTAGCCTCTCCGATCTTCTTTGAAATTAGCAAAATATCTGGAAGCTCGCTAACTAAATGGCCCCTCATTGAGAGATTCTCATCTCCTTGTGTCAATTTTTTAGTACTTTTAGCATTAATCTTGGCAGCTCCGTCTTTACCATAGTCTAAATCGTATTCCCTGCCTTGAAGTTGTTTCTGTAGGTAGTTTTTTATGGTTTTCAGGTGGTCTTTTTTAGCCACCCCATCCAAAATACTCTTATCCACTTCTACGTATTCGCTACCATCTGCTGCTTTCTCAATCTTATAAGCCACAGCCCCCTCCAACTGACCTTCTGGAGCTCGTTTAGCCAGCCTTCCGCCCTCAATATCACTGTAAAATTCAGCTATTAAGTCTTTCTTGCCAATCAGACTCTGGACTGCTTGGTAGACTCGTTCGTAGGCGTTTAGGATTACATCTGGAATCTGGAACTCTCGGCCAAATACTTCTACTCTCACACCTTCTTGGCGGGCTTTAGCATAGTCTGCATAGCCATCTGCTAGCTTTTCTTCGGCAAGGAGGCGGATATTGTCTGTACCGTAGTTTTTACCGTATTCTCCGATTAGGTTATCCACCCCGTACCTATCAATGACAGCGTCTAAAATCGCTTCAGAGTGAGCGTTGTTAGCTTCAGCGATACGTTTTAGCATCTTGTGGCCAATCTCGTGGTTTAAGACAGATTCACTCAAGCGGTTGAGGTTTATCGTGTCGGTTTTAGGGTTGTAAAAACCTAGGGCTTGGCGTTGCATTTCTGTGGTGTACTGCTGGAAGACTAGGTTTTCGTCGCCGGTGAGTTGCATATGGCGAGCTAGAAGTTTACTTTGAGCGTCTACTTCTTGGTTTAGGCGATCTTGGAGTTGGAATTTCACACCTTGGCTATTTACATCTGCAAATTGCCCCTCGTTGCCATTTATCCATGCCACTGCGTCCAAATCCACTTCTTTAGAGTAAACTTTACCACCGCCAGCGTAGTCTTTAGCTTGGTTTAAAGAAGTACTGACAAATCCACCATTTTGGATTGGATACGAGCTATATACCGTGATTTTTCCAGATTCTAATGCCTTTTGAGCGTCTTCTAGAGAGAAATCACCCCAGACAAAGCTTTCATCGTCTTGCATAGCCTCTTCCCATGTCTTGATATCTTCCACGCTCCTAATGCCCACGTGATAGTCATCTAGCATAGGGTTGGTTTGGTTGATGATATCCAGTTGAGCATTCTTGTGGCTTAGGTTGTCTTGGATGCTTTCATCAGGTGCACGCAGGTCAGCCCCGCTAGCCACTCCATTCATCTCCAAAATAGAATCCGCAAATTTACGAATATCTTTTTCGCTCCAGCCATATCCTTCTAGGTTTGAGATAGATTCACCGAGGGTTTTACCACCACCTGCTGGTAGATCTAGATAGTCTGCGTATGCTTCAGTGAGACTAGAAGCAGATGCTAGCTTATACTTAACGTCTTCATTAGACCCCATTTCATTAGGCAATTATACGCTTAACACACCCAACTTTATAGAGATAGCTAACAATGCCATGCTTTAGCCCTATTTATTCTTGGGCTTTTTGGGTGGCTTTGTCGCTTTGAGGAGCTTGTCTACTGCTTTATCAAACGTAGTGTTGAGCTTGAGCGGTTGTTCGTTTGTGCGAACTGGCTTTGCCTCGTACTCGTCGATTTGCTTTTGCAATTCCTCGGCCTCTTTTTTCGTTGTCTTAGTCTTCGCCATATCTTGATTATATCAAAAAAGTTGTCTAGTTAGTTTTAGTCGCCTAGAACTTTTGTTGCCTTTCGTTTTCTAGCTTGTCGCTTTGGCTTTGTTTTCGTAGGTTTTGGCTCTGGTTTCTTTTCGGCTGGCTTTTCTTCTGGCTCGACATGCTTTGTGGCAAATACGGCGCGTGAGTGTTCTATGACTGCTATTACTACCTCATCACTACCAGCACTATCAAGCAGGAGTGTTTGGCCTGATAGCGGCTCTTGAGCATGGACAGCCGATAGCTTGGCGTAAAAGTTAAAGGCTGGCAAGTTGCTTATCTCGCCCTGTTCGATAAATGGGCTAAACAGCGGTAATAGCATACGTTCGTCTTGTGGGTTGCCAGTTCTAAAGCAAACCACCGTACCGACGTTAGCTAAAATCACATTGACCATTTGTTGATCGTCCTGCTGTGAGGTCGATTGTTCGGCAATCGTGAGGAACAAGCGGTATTTTCGTGCCTCGCTAAGTAGCTGCACAAACGACGGTGTAGCAAAGTTTTGGAACTCATCGACGTAGAGGTAGAAAGGGCGACGCTCCGACTGGTTCAGTCGGGCGCGTCGCAGACTTGCCAGTTGTAACTTGGCAAGTACGGCTATACCAAACAGCTCTGATACGTCTTCGCCGAGCAGTCCTTTTGAGAAGTTACAAATCAGTATCTTGCCACTGTTCATAATGTCTTCAAAATCTATCGTGGACTTCTTCTGGCTTAAAATCAGGCGTGCCGAGGCGTTAGCGTTAAAGCGGCCAATCTTGGCGGTAATACCAGCCGCCATTTTGACTTTCTGCATGTCGCCAGCTTTACCGAGTTCGTTTTTCCAAAAGTCTATCAAGTCTTCATCTTCGAGTTTTTTGATAACTTCTTTGCGGAACTTGTCATTTTGTAGCAGCTTGAGAATAGTAAACAAGGTTGCACCCTCGACGGTAAGCGCGGTATGTATAGCGTTACGTAGCACGTATTCGATACGGTGGCCGCCGCTATCGTCCTCTGAAAATAGCTTGCGAAATACCGATACAACGCTCTCTGTGATGATGTCTTTTTCGCGTAGCAGCTCGTTGCCTTTGAGGTCTGGTGTAAGTTCAAGCAAGTTTAACCCTATCGGGTACTCTAAGTCGTCGGGATTGAAGTAGACAACATCTTTGACGCGCTCTGGCGGCACATGACGCAAAAGCGTTTCGGCCATATCACCGTGAGGGTCGATAATGGCCACGCCTTTGCCGTTTTTCATATCTTGTACAATCTCGTATTGCAACATGGTTGTTTTGCCACTACCTGTACCACCAATGACGTACTGGTGGCGTTCACGTTCG
>JBHAEP010000014.1:0-4511 GCA_041855665.1 Nanosynbacteraceae bacterium | reverse complement strand
ATTTTCCTGAGTTTTTTTGCTAAAATAGTTTTACCGATGGGATGTCGCCAAGTGGTAAGGCAGCGGGTTCTGGTTCCGCCATTCGGGGGTTCGAATCCCTCCATCCCAGCCAAGAATGAACACGAGTGTAATGCGTAAGCACTCGTGTTTTTTCGTATAGTCTTTCGAAAAAACTGAGCCGACACGTCAGCAGTGGTGTCGGCTCTTTTTGTTGCTCCAATCGAGGCAATTTCTGTATAGATTACCTCCGAGGACCAATAAACCGCGAGAAAAATAAACACCTTAAAAATTCGGAAAATATCAATAAAATCTTGAAATAAATTCGTCAAATCTATATACTGTGTCTATGAACTACAAAGAAAAACTACAAGAAATTATGAAGATCGGTAAGCTTTCAAAGCAATCACTCGCCAACAATATAGGAGTCTCCCCCGCAACTCTTGATAACTGGTTAAGCAATAAACCAACCCCCGCGAAAAACTTCATTGAAAAAATAAATACACTCCACAGCAGGTATTCGCAAATAGAGGACGAAGAATCCATAAGTGACATAATTAAATATTACGATCCCTATGACTTAGCAGCCCCATACTATGCCAACTTAGCTACAGAATCGCTAGAAAAATTCGACATAAATAAAACAAATTACACCATAAACGATGTTTTGAAATTATACAATATTCATCTATATATAAACTCGATCTTCCCAAAAGATACAGGAGAAAATAAAATCAATAAATACAAAAGTCTTGAGCCTAAATTACTCCATATAATTGATTCATTCTTCAATAAAATAGACGAAAATAACGTTTTAAATATAATCAAGAATGTAAAATTCGAATATCACGAAGACCTTTTGTCGATGCTCGCACACTACAAGCGCTACGATAAAATTACGTCAAACACGATGCTTCAAGCGCTCAATTCTTCAAAAGTCGCTACATGGAGCATACTAGCCAACAAGCAAATCGTAAAACAATACGATCAAGATATACGAACACTTATTCTATCAAACATAGGGAATGCTGAGTATATTATTCAAAAACATTTCGAGAAAAATAAACGTCAAGATATTCACTTACCCAAAAGCCTCACAAAAGAGGATATACGCAATTTGTTAGATCGTTATATAAATAGTGCAGCCGCAAATCCAAACTACCTACAACTAATTGCTCAGTCAAAACCAATCCCTAGTATAGGCGTTGACGACAAAATAAAATTACTCGCAAAGCAAAAATATACCGAGTGGATTGATAATCACTTTAAAGGAAACGAAGGTAGTTTAATGTTTAAAATCAAAGTAGCTATATCTGATTCCCAAAAAGAGGTTGTTGATATATCGCAAGACGGTCAGACCACTACGTTTACCTATAGCGAAAAGTGGCTAAAAGAACACTCAGATAACCTATCGGTGTTACGTAATTTTATATATATCTTCCCGATTGTAAATAAACATATACTCCTCACACTACCATCTTATTCATCACAACTAGGAGTCTTCGAACGCTTCATGAAAGTTACCGGACGCGAAGAATATCCTGAAGGCGCACATTTCCGATTCATTGATCAAATCACACTTATACAAACAGCGACATACGAAAAATTTCTGCGATCAGAAGGTAAGGAGCTTGAAAGTACAATTGCCTGGTACTTTAATAAACATCTGAAAGATACGTTTGGCATCGAAGGCTTCAGCTATGCAGCTTCGAGTATAAATGCTACATATCTCGAAAGGTGCAAGCATATATTTAGTGAGATGGATAGCGTTATTAAACAGTTCAAACTATATACCGAGAATAATATTATAGATCAAGAACTTCTAGCGATCACATCTAAAACCCCTAATTACAATGAACTCCCTAGCCAGTTACCTGACAAGTATGTATATATAACAGATAACACTGAAATATTTGAAATAATGCGTTACCTCTTTTCTGATCAGTCTGGGTTGACGTATATAAATGACACCCTCAAAGATAAAGATTTCGCAAGCCTACTAACCAATCATGAAGTTAAATATAGTGAATTTCACGATTATCAAAAACAATCTCTAGACAAGCTCATTGCGTGGGGAATTATCAAGAAAACCTCAAAACGCTTGATGTTCCAGAGTAGGCGACAAATACTAATCTTAAAAAACCTATTCCAAATGGAGGCGTTAAATTATCATCACTACTCGACTGATGGTAAAGCCGAGATAAATACAATGGTTAGTAAAGGCTGGCTAATAAAAGAAGGATCACTCCTAACTAGATCAGAAGCAAAATACTTTAATTACTGCTTAAACCAAAAGGAATTTAGTAACGGACATGATCTTCGAAATATTTATATGCATGGAGCCATGACTAAAAACAACAAACTGAATGAAGATAGACATTACAAAACATACATTATAGTCATAAGACTACTTATTGCCTTAATTTTAAAAATCGACGATGATCTCTCTATAAAACACCCGCAGAGCAAGTCAATAATAACATATTCCATGAAAGATAAAGACGGTCAAGCATAACCGTCTTTTACTCTTCAATATCAGCAATCAATTATCATACTTATCAATAACGAACTGGCAACTCTTTGGTGTAGCTAGTCGTGATGCGCACGCCACCAACATTTGCCTGATTTACGATCCACTGATAAGCGTCATAACCAAGCAAGAAAGTTTCGCCAGGATTGCCGATACCGTCGCCAGCACCTTCGGAACCAGCGGTTCGGTTGAGCTTCAAGCCGTCAGCCTTGTTGCTTGCGACCACTACAGGCCCGTTCACCAACAAGTGCTTATTACATACTGTCGAACTCAAGCTTCCCGTTATTTTACATGTATCTATAGAATCGCTCGCCAAAAGCCAAGCATCAACTCGGGTCACGCTTTGATCGATATTGATGTTTTTGGCGATAATAATGGTTTGTCCAACGCTGCGCACATTAACATTAGTATTTTGGATATTTCCCGAAATCGTCACTGTGTTGTTTGGCGCGTAAATGACAGTTGTTTTACCCCCTGTATTACTAATTGCACTAAGGTTAACGTCTATGTTCGACTTATATTCAGAACCTGCCACCACCCTCAAGCGCGTAGTGTACTGCACCATCCCCGATGAGCGGCTCTGATAATAATTCTTTAATCGAGTAAAGAACGATTGAGCATAGTTAATTGATCCGCCAAAATTACCATAAGTGCTGGCATTATTTGCCAAAGTTAATCGATTCTGGAACTTCACATCCTTTGTGGTTCGTCCGGCAATACCAGTGACTGCTTGGTTTGGATCTGCTATGCCGACCATTGTTGGGCCAAAAATACCGTTTGTTGCCAAGCCGTTATTAGTTCCCTTATTTACCACTAGCTCATATTCAACCCAAGAACCAAACTTTCGCTCAACATTACTTGTCGACGTTGATTGTGGCCCAGTGCGGCGCGAATAAGCAGTCACTCGCGTTGATTGTGAAGCCACAACGCCACTTCCGGCATAAATTCCGCCACCCAAGAACTGAGTTTTTGGCTTTTTCACCACAATAATACAACCAGGCTTACCATGGTACCAATCTTTAAAGCTATCCTGTTTTGCTTTATCCCAATCTTTACTCATCATGTATGGAGAAATCGACAGCGCAAAGCAGTATTTGGTGCCGACTTCGGCGCTCTCAGGGACAGAGAATTTGTTGAGCGGATCACCCATTCCAAGTGATGGAATGTCGATTGTTTTAGTGGAGTCAAGATTAGCGATTGTACCATTCGCAATCGTTTGACATCTCTGAATTCGCTTACTGGTATCAACAGTGTTATAAACAGCAGCAGTATTATAAATGCTTGTCGCACATGGGTCGACGCCATACTCGCTGACAAAACCACCGCTCAGCGGATTCCCGTTTTCATCCTTTGGGCTAATGCCAACCCCAGGAATAGCCTGGTTTGGTTTAACTACAAAGTGAGTCAACTTCCACTCGATAGGCTTGGTTTTGGCAGTCTTGTCAGGTTTTAACATATTAGCTCGGAGCGGAACTTGCGGCGTTCCCGCTTCAACTTCACCACAGTTTCCACCACAAGCATTACCACTACCGCCAACAATCCCAGGGAGTGGTATAGTGTAGTCATAAGCAACATAAACACAAGCCAGCTTTGTGACTGATATGTTGTTCTCTAATCTTTGGTAGGGCGTCTGGTAATACTCCCTTCCCTGCGTATAACTATTAAACTCCAGTCCTTGGCAGAATGTTTTTCCAATATCAGAAGGTTTCACTGTGTAGGATTGATACATAGACGTTCCACCACCAGTTGGATTGGTTGGACTTGCTCTAAAAAAGATACCGGGGCCCTGCTTCACAACGCTACTTATGTTCTTTCTGCTGTATGAATTATCCTCCGTTTCGCTATGAGGGCTACCTTTGAAATGCTGGGATTGAAGGTCGTTAAAGGTTATCCCTTGCGCGCTCGGGTAATCTCCGTGGGCGCGAACTACCAAATTGCGAATCCTTTTGCCGGAATTTTCGCTGTTGTTTACACTTTCGATAGT
>JBHAEP010000013.1:0-8366 GCA_041855665.1 Nanosynbacteraceae bacterium | reverse complement strand
TTGTGGTCCAAATATGCAAGTTGTAGTGTTGGAATAAGATTACTCTTAAATAAAAATAACTCCCTTATATGGGAGTTATTTTTATGATTTAAATTTATCGATTGTTTCACGAACCTCTTTGGTTGATGTGCAGTGCATTAATTTATCTCGCAGTTCGGCTGCTCCGTTAAAGTCGCGAATATAGATTTTGAAAAAGCGTTTTAGTGTTTCAAATGGCCGCCCCGTCTGACTATTGTATTGATCGTATTGATCTAGGTGATAGCTTAAAAGCTCCAAGAGAGCATCTTTGTCTCGGACTATATTATGTGTAAAGGCGAATGGTGAATGAAAGATTCCCCGCCCAATCATAATTCCATCTACTCCCGGGTTCTCTTTGGCTAATTTTTCACCGTGGGCGCGGTCTAATATATCTCCGTTTATGGTCAAGAGTGTTTTTGGGGCGACCTCATCGCGAAGCTTGACTATTTCTGGTATTAATTCAAAATGAGCCGGCACTTTGCTCATCTCTTTTTTGGTTCGTAAATGTATCGTAAGATTGACAATATCTTGCTGTAAAATAAAAGTTAACCATTCTCGCCATTCATCTACGAAGCTGTACCCTAGGCGAGTTTTCACACTTACTGGCAATCCACTTGTTTTTGCAGCTGCTATCATTTCTGCGGCTAATTCTGGATTTTTAATCATCGCCGATCCGCCTCCGCTTTTAGTGGCTGAAGAGTCTGGGCAGCCCATGTTTATGTCTATGCCGTCATATCCTAGGTCTTTACAGTGACTGGAGAGTTTAGCCATTGCTTCTGGTTTAGCTCCCCAAAGTTGTGCTATTAGTGGAGATTCTTTTCCCGTGGTGATGAGTCGCCCGCCGATAGCTTTATCTCCTGCCGCATCCCAACCTGTAGCATTGGTGAATTCCGTAAAAAGAATATCTGGTCGACCAGCTTTGGTGACTACATTTCTAAAAATAACATCAGTTACAGCCTCCATTGGGGCCAATATAAAAAACGGTTTTGGTAGGTCTTGCCAGAAATTATCCATAGTAATTATTATCCCATAAAATATGATTTCTTAAAATAGAAAGAGCCCCTTTCTATGGCGCATGTTCTTTAAAGAATACAGAAAAGAAAAAGAACATTGCCATAAAAAGGGGCGAAAATGAGAAGGTGTTTGGATAGTTTTTATTTGTATGAAATACATCTAAAATCTAACTTCTCATTTCTTGCATTTAGACTTGACCACAACTCCCACACTGAGGCGGTCAGGTAAATGCAAGTTTTTGGTTGTAAAACCAGTCGGGATAGCGGGAGTTGAACCCGCGACCTCTCTCGAAAGAATATCATCAGTGGCAGTGAGTCAAGTCTCCTAAGAGCGCTCTTCCGCTGAGCTATACCCCGAGAGCTTTAAGCTCTTTTTGTGAAATTGAGCTTAAAGCAGGTGTGATTAATAGCCTCGTTTGGCTCTTTCTTCGGTACTCTTGATGAGACGACCTTCGTAGCTAACTTGATTCCTGTTGCGGGTGATAATCTGCTTCTCCTTGTAAGAGAGCTTACTCATGTCGCCCTTGTTCGAAGCGTACTTCTCGGCTGCGTTGGTGATTTCTTTCTTGGTCACATCCATGATTTCCTACTTTCTCTAGATAGCAATACTGTTGCTATGTATGGATCTAACGATGGTATTACAACACAAAAATTGTAAAGAACTAGTCTGACCTATTGGTGACTATTGGTTATTTTACAGCTTTTAGTAGTATTTGTCAATAATAAACTGCTCTAGTTTTTTAACATCTTCTAGTGTGCCCTTATATTCACTAACATCGGGAAAGTCCAAAGCCTGAATCGCTCTCCATGTAGCTACAATTAGTTTTTTGAAGTGATCAAGTTCTTCTCTGGTGTAATTTGCTATTAGTGAATAGTATTTACCGGTATTTTTATCCGGCTCAACAAATATTAATTCGCTGTTTTCGAACTTATATTTGCGATAGTCGCGAGAATTCTCTACTAAAATTTCATAGAACATCAACTGTCGTTTATATTCGTGGAGCTTGAGGGCGTCCGAACTTTTGTCGCTGGTTGCCCATTTCATGGCTGGCTTTCCAGTTTTGTAGTCGGCAATGTGGATGGTTTTAGCTTCTTCATCAATGGTTGCAATATCAACATTTCCAGTCAATTCAGCCTCTTCTAATTTAACCCCCTGTCTAGCAAATGGCAATTCGGTTTTTTGACCTTTCTTGAAACGTTCAGGGTTGGATTGAATATATTCTACAGTTTGCTTTAGTCCTTGTTCCAGTAGTTTTTGATAATCCTGATTACTAATCCGGGTTGGATCTAGGTTAGATTCAAAAGATTGTTTGATTTCATCGGCTTTTGGCAATACCCCCTTTGAATTAACAGATTCATGCACTGCTTGCAATGTGTCATGAAAGGCAGTTCCATAAACTGACTTAGGTGAAGTTGCTTCAGGGAATTTCAAGAGCTCGTTTATAAGGAATTTTTTAGGTTCACCGTATTTAAGGTCAAAGAATTTATTTATAGCAGTGACGCTCAATTTGTAATTTTCAAGAATTGGCGCCAATATTTCTCGCAAATCAGAAGTTACTTCAGTTATTGGCGTATACCACGCGGTTTCTAGTTGTCGAATAATTTTATCTTGTGTTTCTTCTGCTTCGTGGGTTATAGCTTCCCAAGATTCATTACCTAGAAAATCAGCTGGAGATAATGATTTGCCGTCTTCTTTTTTCATGGCTCGAGTTACATAAAGATGATGTTTGGCACGAGTTAAGGCTACGTAGAATAATCGAACCCGTTCTTCGTATGAGCCGTCATTTCGAAGTTGAACGAGGTTTAATGGGTAGCTTAAATTGCTGTTTTTACCTCTTGCTTTTTTACCCCAAACATCACCGTTTGCATTAATTACAAATACGGTGTCAAACTCCAAACCCTTGGAGGCATGGGCGCTCATTAGTTGAACGCCTTCGGTTCCAATTTCTGCGCTAGATTTAATCTTTAGATCTAGATCGTTTCGGATATCAATATACTCTACAAGGTCTTTGATTGTGAATATTTCTTCGTGTGGTCGATAGTCTCGCATCATTTGACGAAGTTTTACTAGAGCTCGAAGATTTTTGATATATCTAGCTGGTGATTTCTCTAGATTTTTTCCAAAAAAGTGCTCATAGATTGGTGATATGAAACTTGGTTTTTCGCCTTCATATTCATCTGGCTCGACCCCGATAAGGACATCTAGCATCTGTTCCATAGGGGTATGAAAAGCTTTTTGAGAGCACTCAATCAACCACTCGCCGAGAGGCTTAAGTTCATTTGTAGTGATCATTACCTCTAGCCACGATTGATTGTTACTATAAGCCCTGACTGAAAGTTTCCAAAAATCAATACTATTAATTCCCCATGCTGGATGAGATAAAACTTCTGGCATTAAGCTTGAGGTTTGTTTTTGATTGCCGGTAGCGATACTTAGAACTATCTTTGACAATCCTTCAATTAGCTTAATTAGCTCATCTTCTAGAATGTTGCTGCTACCGCTATAGACTACAGGTATATTCTTGTCGTTTAAGAATTGAGCAATCTCAACTAATTGTTCATGCTTTTTAGATAAAATTGCAATATCACCGGGCTTTTTACCTGCGTCGATTTTTGCTTTGATTTCCTTGGCTATCCAGTTATATTCCTCTTCCTTGTTGTCGAATTCGTGTAGCTCCGGTGTAGGATTTTTGCCTTCGCTAAAGGCGTGAGCTTGCAAATCTTTACTTAAATTCGGTAGCAAAGTTTCAAGTCGTTCGTTATTTTGAGTGATAATATTTCTAGAACTTTTCAGAACTTCCGCGCTAGAGCGATAATTGTCAATCAAAGCGATATGTTTAACATCTGGAAAATATTGATTGAATTGAATAATGTTGCTAATTTCGGCACCCTGGAAGCTATAAATTGCCTGATCGTCATCACCGACCACCATAATATTCGGCTGACCTTCGTTGATAGCTGAATCTAGAAGTTTCATGGTGATACGCATTTGAGCGATATTGGTATCTTGAAACTCATCAATCATGATAAATTGATAGGTTTCCTGTAGTTTATATAGTAGTTCTGGATGATCTTCTAGCGCCTGTAAAAAATCAAAAACCATACTATCGAAGTCGTAGCGACGATCTTCGTTTAGCTTTTGCATGTATTGTTCATAAATTTCGCTAAAAGCTAAAATCTTTTTAGTTCGCGCCCTATCTTTCATGACGGAATTTTTGTCACTGTCTTTTTCGATCAGTTTTTGCTTAATTTCCGTGAGTGGTTTTTGGCTATTTTCGTTAACTGCGTCAGATACTGCCATGGCCATTTTTTCATAAAAAACTTTAGCATAAGGTTTAATTCCCTTTATTACCTCTGCTTCATTGATTTTAGCGAATTCAGGTAATACTTTTTCAAAGATTGCGATATCTTTTTTACCAAATCGCCCCCCTGCTGGCGGAAGTATCGGTAGAAGTATTTTTTCAATTTCATCAATACTTTTTAGCGTATTCTGTGCAATTTCCCGTAATTGATCGGGCTTAATTCCGGCGCGACGCATTTCAGAAACTGTACTTTCGACATCTTTGACAAATATAAATTCACCATTCTGCCCAACGCTAGCTAGAGGATTGTCGTGAGGTAATGCTGCGATAAGTGAGTTGATTGTCTGGCGTCGATAAATATCATCAGCTGGCTGAAAATCAGATCCTTTATAGAAAAACTCACGATTTTGACCTATGACTTCAGACCCAAAGCTATGGAAGGTATGGATAGCTACGGCGTACGCATCTTTGCCAATGATACTGGCTAGTCGTTCACGCATAGCGAAAGCACCACTGTCAGTATAAGTTAAACACAGTATTGACTCCGGTGCGGTGTCGGTTTTTTTCAAAATCGAGGCTACGCGCATTCCGAGTAGCTCGGTTTTTCCAGTTCCCGGCCCGGCTACTACCATGACGGGGCCGTAAATAGAATCAACTGCTTGCTTCTGATTTTTATTTAATTTCTGATATCGCGCTTCGTAGTTCATGTCTTTATTTTATCAAAAAACGGTCTTCGTGTGATTGATTTTATTTCTTAAAAAATGCATAATAGAATTAATGAAAGACGATCATGAATATCGGATTAATTCTCTTGAAAAGCAAATAAAAGCCGCTTTTGGGGCTGGAGTTTCTGTTGATAAGGTTATACTAAATGGTATACCCGTTAGCCGAACTGCCGATGCTACGATATTTTTGACAACCAAAAAACAGCTGATGGTTTTTATCGAGGCTAAGTCAAATATGCTACTTGGTGATGTTAAAAAGGCTATCTCTAGAATGGGTCTAAAGGCTGAAATGTACTACCCGCCAAAGGGGCGAGTTAATTATTTTGATGAAGTTGGGGAGGAAAAGTTTAGTTCAGTATTCCCTGGTCGTAAAATTGTTAGCGGCGATGATATCGAGTTTTATAAAACTTTAGCTTCATATAATCCAGCTTTGGTTTTAATTCAAGAAGTTAGAAATGGCGAGATTTACCAGTACGATAGTGACGCTCGAGGAAATTGGCGACTGGCTTTAAAGTTTGCCTATCGCCGCATTCGCACTAGTTAAAGTTTATTTGATTTTGGTATTTTCCATTAAATAGAGTTTCGATATTGCTGGAGCATTGGGCTGACTCTGGTTTGACTTGATGTTTGCCGTAGAAAATATTTAAAGAATGGTCTTTTTCTTTGAAATAGCCGACTAAAATAGTGGAATAGATTCCAGTTTGATTTGAAGATTCTGGAAATATTAGCGTGCAGTCATATTTTAAGTTTGGAATCGCCGGAGGAGTATAAGAGAACTTTAGTGTTTTTGATGGTCGTAAGTCGTAGATTGCGTGTTGAGGTACAAAAATATATCCATCTTTTAAGTCGCCAATATTTGGTCGTAATGAGTTGCCGTGAAAATAGCGACTTTTGGTTGCGGATGGTTCTTTAATTTCTTTTAATTCATTGCTGTTAATTTCTAGATAACCCCTAGCACCACCTTCGTAGGTGCGATAATCTCCATAAGTCCCTACTTTGCTAAAATTATTATCATAGGCATTTAGGACTATTTGAACATCTGATTCTCGCTTGGAGTCGCGACTGGCGATTTGTGCGCCGTTATACATTGGGATAAAAATCGCAGCTAAAAGAGTGATGATTATTAAAACCACCATTACCTCGATTAATGTAAACCCAAACCGTTTATGCATAGATTTATTATAGCGATTTTTGGGGCGAATTTTCAATATTTTAAAATATCAAAGCCGTAGCCAGCGTCAAAATCGCCAATCCGCCTTGAGTTAATATGATTTTTGGATTGCTCGTAAAGCTTCCGTAAAGCGCCACTAAAATAATGTAGCTCATCAAGACAATCACGGCGATTTCACTGGAAAAAACGAAAACGGCAAGCAGAATCAAAACCGCCAAAAGTCCATTGTAAACACCTTGATTCTTGAAAAGCGTCTGCACGGATTTTCGCGACAATTCCTCCTTAGTCATCTTAAAGACTTTCGAGGTTGTTTTTGAGGTTGTAGCGAGAGTTTCCAAGTAAAAAATGTATAAAAATTCCAACGCAACCAAAGTCGCCAAGATAGCTGTAGATAGATTCATTTTTGTCCTTTCGTTCTTTGTTTTTTGAAGAATTTCAGATTTTATTGTAGCACGATTTTTAATTATTTTTCAAATCTAGAACGACTAAATGTTCGATATGCGGCGTTCGCGGGAAGAAGTTGTATCCTTGATGATGCCTGATGCCGTATTTTTCAGATAGTAGTTCTACGTCACGAGCTTGAGTTACTGGGTTACAGCTAAGATATATAATTCTTTCGGGTGATATTTCAAGTAGTTTTTTGATTACATCAGCATGTAGCCCAGCACGAGGAGGGTCTACTATAATTACAGAGTCAGAATCTATGTAGTTAAGAGCATCTTCGCTAGCTGCTAAAATTGCTTCAGCGGAGTCCTCTCTATCAAGCAGTTTTATATTATTTTTCATCTCACGAACAGCGTGTTCGTTTATTTCCACTAAAGTGAGGTTTCCATTACCGATTGTCAGTCCAATACTGCCAACTCCAGAATATAGATCGATGGTTTTTGGTTTATTGGCGACCCATTTTTTCATGTCCAACAAAGCTTGTTCGTAAACAGGAATATTTACCTGGAAAAAGCCTTCTACTGCATAGCGAAAATCTACGCCAAGGACAGTATCGATAAGGTTTGTTGCGCCGAATTGCTGTAGTCTCTGCGTAATTACACTAGCTGGACTTTTAGGGTTGCTGTAAATAATTTCTGCTCCAATAGCACCAGTATTCATAAAATCTTGATCAGTAAACTGTACAATATCTAAGTCTTTGATGTAGAGTTGCCAGCAAACATCACCGCTTCTCGAGCAGCGAATTAAAAGTGTTTTTAGATTTCGGGCGCTAATATTTTTTGATCGCAAAATATCACGTACTTTTAGTGCAGTCTGCATAATATTTTCTGGCAATAAAGCAGAACTTTCTACTGGAATTTTGCCTTTTGTGCCTCGGCGGAAAAATGCTAAATCGAGCTTTTCTCTACCTTTTTCATCTATATCTCCAAACCAGCTAAACTCAACTTTATTGCGATAATTATGAATATTGCCGTCTGAAAAAACTTCAATAGTATTTGGTAGGACGATATTATGTAACTCAAAAGCTTCTTCTATAAGAGCTGATTTGTAATGTTGCTCGGCTTCAAAACTCATCATCTGCCACGGGCTGGTGGATAAATAGGATTCGTTATCGATTGGTTCGATTCTGTCGGGGCTGCTGCTAATTATTTCGATAGCTCGCCCCTCGCACCAGCTGGATTTCTTTTTAGTGAGCTGAACTTTTGCTGTTTCGCCAGGAAGTGCACCCCAGACAAAACATTTTTTGCCATCTTCTAGAGTGCCCAGAGCTTGGCCGCCGCCAACAATCTTATCTAATTTTACTTCTACTATTGGAAGAGATTTTTTTGCCATAATTATTTCAATTATAGCATAAAACTCTTTAGTTTTGTTATTGAAAACCTTCGAAGTATTGTGATATAATAAACTCATATTGGGCTGTCGCCAAGCGGTAAGGCACCAGGTTTTGGTCCTGGCATTCGGGGGTTCGAATCCCTCCAGCCCAGCCAAGAATATAGTCAAATCTTAACCCCGATTTTCGTTTAAGACTAAGTTTTTGTCGAGAATTGGGGTGTTTTTTTATTTTTCAAACATAGTAGCTTGAGCAATGAAGGAACTTCTTGTAATTCTATTTGCCTCATCTCCGATAAACACAAGCTTAAGCGGGCGATCTTCGGTTTCAGATTTTATTTCCAGCTGGTCGAGCGTGGCTTCT
>JBHAEP010000012.1:0-6243 GCA_041855665.1 Nanosynbacteraceae bacterium | reverse complement strand
ATCCAAAAACCATCACTCACGACCAAGCCAAAGAAATGCTAGAAAATTCAACAAAGAAATCTCCAACCAAAAAGACTGGAACCCGTAAAACTAGCACGAAAAAATCTCCGGCTAAAAAGACTGTTAAAAAGTAATTTCCGGTGCTATAATTTTGCCATGGACAATAATCAACTCAATCAATTTCCAAATAACCAAGAAAATCAAACCCTAGACAAAACAGCAGTACAAACAACCCCAGAAGCAAGTGTAGAAAGTGATAAATCCTATCTTGTAACTCTGTTGTTTAGCTATTTCCTAGGAGCCTATGGGGCTGATAGGTTTTATCTTGGCCAAATTGGACTTGGAATAGCCAAACTACTAACCCTAGGAGGATTAGGAATTTGGGCATTTGTAGACCTAGTATTGATCGCTCTAAATAAAGTCAAGGACAAAGAAGGTAGGCAGTTAGCGGGGTACACAGAAAAAGTAGCAAAAATTGTTAAAATCCTACTATCTATATATATTGTTATGTCAATAATCACTATCACACTAGCAATCTTCCTTGTTACTATCACGCTAAGCAAAATGAATGATTCTAGACTTCAAACAGAGTCAAGTCAAATAATATCACCCTCACACGAAAGTGACTGGCAAAGCAGTAGCAACATTCAATTCCAATAAATCTAAAATAGCCTCGCGTTTGAATTGCGAGGTTATTTTTATAAATCAAATCTATGATAAAATGACACTATGGATAATTCAACAACACCCCAGACAAACCTCGAAACCCAAACTTCAAACAAAGAATATTTAGTAGCAGGCCTACTCGCCTGGTTTATTGGGTTTTTAGGAGTCGATCGTTTCTATCTTGGGTATACGGGACTAGGCATACTCAAGCTCGTCACACTTGGCGGATGTGGAATTTGGAGTATTATTGATTTTATATTAATCGCAACAGGAAATCTAAAGACCAAAAACGGCCAAAATCTTCAAGGATTCAATCAGAAAAACATCAAAACCTTAATAATTACAGTAGTACTAGCAACCATTGCCGGCTTCATTGCAAGCATAGCATACAATACCTGGGACATTCTAGCTAACGGAGCACTCTAAAATATGAACGAAAACAACCAAACTCAAACAATTCAGAATCCTAAAAATGAGCGATCTTTCCTAGTAGCTCTACTTCTAAGTATTTTTCTTGGTAACCTTGGCATTGATCGATTTTACATGGGATATACTGGCCTAGGTATCTTGAAACTACTGACAGGTGGTGGATGTTTGATTTGGTATCTTATCGATATCATCTTGATTGTAGCAAATAAAATTAAGGACGCCGATGGCAATCCATTAAGGCGTGATGACCTCAGGGTTTAACTTGTCAAAATTCAAAAAAATAGCCATCGAAACCATCGGCCTCCAAACACCTAGAGGTCGGTGGTTATTTTTTGTAATAGTATCCATCTTTGTATTTTTTGCACCATACGAAATTCTAGCCAATCTTTCAGTTTGGCAAAGGCTAGGAGTGCCATCGCCGTCAATCGGGCTCACTAGAACTTACCAGAAAATATTACACTTAAATTTTCAAGAAGCCTGGGCGGGGAATCACTTGATATTCGCAGTAATTTTTATAGGTGGAATAATTTTAATCAAAGATCTATTTATCATCATAAAAAGTAGATTTAGTAAATAACCCACACCACTTTTTATCAAAAATTATAGACATAAGCGCATATTATTAAAAATAATAAAAGTTTCACACAATTTTATACTATTTTCGTAAAAAATCTGCTATAATAATTTAAACAGCCTTACAGCTATAATTTTATTGACATTAAAAACTATTTATTGTATAGTTATTAATAACGAAAAAATATTAAACTAAAAATTGGTGTGGCAGAGAGGATCTTTAGGCCGATGAGCGAATCGCAGGCAAAAGAAACAAAAATCGACATAAATAGTATTGTTGAAAAAGTAATTAATACTATTGATCAGGAACGTGAAAAAGAAATCATCAGTCGTCGATTTGGACTACAAGACCGAAAAGAAACTCTCGAGCAAATCGGAGAACTCCTTGGAATTACCAGAGAGCGTGTTCGTCAGTTGGAAAAAGCTATTTTAATCCGCCTAAAAATTGCAGCCGAGGACAACAAAATACCAGAAGTAAGCGAACTAGAAAAGCAAATCGTACGACTACTTATTGAAGGCGGTCGAGCAGACAGAATATCAAATCTATCAGATCGACTTCTAGGCAGGAAAGCTACCAACATCGAGCAATCTCAAGTTGCTTTTATTTGCGAGTTAATACCAAAAATCACCACAATCAACGAAAACGACAACTACCACCAAGCTGCAGCCATGCATGACGACGGCGACGAAAAAGCTATCCGTAAAAAAGTTGATGGAATTTTAGCTGCAATCAAAAAACTAGGCCAGCCGACAACCATTGAAGAAATCTATAGCGATCTAGGCTACGACCATCCGTCACAAGTTGAATCACTAGCGTCAATTAGCAAAAATCTAGCACATCTTGGAGAAAATTGGGGGCTAACCAAATGGCCAACAGTAAACCCTAAAAATATTCGTGATAAAATCTTTGTAATTTTAGAAAATCACGGCAAGCCAATGCATTTTTCTGAAATCGCCGAATCAATCAAAGAGAGTGATTTTAAGCGAAAAAATGTTACTAAACAGGCAATCCACAATGAACTTATCAAAGACAAGCGGTTTGTTTTGATTGGGCGTGGAATTTACGCTCTGGATAGCTGGGGATATAAACAGGGAACTGTAGCTGACATCATCGCAGATGTACTAAAAGAGTCAGACGAGCCACTTCATCGCGACGAAATAGTTCGCCAAGTTCTCAAAAAGCGACAGGTAAAAGAAACTACTATCTTGCTAAATCTTCAGAGCAAGCCACAGTTTAAGCGTGTCGCAAAAGCAACTTATATTTTAGACGAAGAACTATCTAAAGTAAAGTAATCAAGCTTGCAAAAATCGCCAAAAAGTGCGACAATAAAGACACATTATGGGCATCATTTCTTGGTTAATTAACACAATATTCCAATGGTACGTCATCATTCCGGTGGCGTCTATTTTGGCTATTATACTATGGAAAAGCTATCAAGCCGAGGAGCTAGAAGAGGAAATAGAAAGCACTCTTTTAGTTTTAGAAATTCCAAAAACAAACGACAAACAAGAGTTAGCGGCCGAGCAACTCTTCGCGAGTCTACATGGAATCCTGCGAGATAAAGAAGAATTGAAAACTAGTGGTGGACGACAAGAACATTTGAGTTTTGAGATCGCTTCAGTAAATGGACAGATTAGATTTTATGTATGGGTTCCTAAAAAACTACAAAGCTTCGTAGAAGGTCAGATTTATTCACAATATCCAACAGTTCAAATTCATACAGCAGATGAAGACTACACTGCGCATGAACGTCAACATCCTACATCACTGACAGCTGAAATCGTTTTAACTTCTGATGAGTTTTTGCCAATTAAAACATTCCAAAACTTCGAAGTTGACCCTTTGGCCGGTATAACCGGAACCTTAGCTAAACTTGAATCCACCGGAGACGAGTTATGGATTCAGGTTTTAACCCGACCAATTGCCGATGACTGGCAAAAAGAATCCGATTCTTGGGTTTCAAAAGTCAAGAACGGAGGCGGATTTTCTCTATTCGGCAACGGTGGCGGCGGAGCTTGGCTAGCCGGAGTTCTTGAAGCTTTATGGAAACCACCAGAGCAGGGTGGAGGCGGAGATTCAGGCGGATCTAGCGAACTATCTGAAAGAGATAAAACTCGCATAAACGAAGCTCAAAATAAAGCATCTAAACTAGGTTATGATGTTAAAATTCGCCTAGTTTATCTTGGAGATAATCAAACTAATGCCAGGCTTCGAATGCAGGCTCTAGTTGGAACATTCAAGCAGTTTAATAATACCAACCTCAACGGATTTAAAATAGGCAGCCAAAGTTTTCTAAAAGAAGATGTAGCTAAATACAGAGCTCGAGAATTCCACGGTAGGGGATTTATATTAAATATCGAAGAATTGGCGTCGGTATTTCATTTGCCTCATACAAACGTGGAAACACCCAATATTGTTTGGGCTAGCACCAAAACTGCCGAGCCGCCATCTAAACTTCCGATGATAACTGGCGATCCGAGTATTGACGATAACATTAGCGCATTCGGAATTACAAACTTCCGAGGAGTTAATCATCAGTTTGGAATGTTGCGATCAGACAGATCTAGGCATTTATATATAATAGGGCAGACAGGCGCCGGTAAATCTGGTCTTTTGGAGCTTTTTGCACTGAGTGACATTTTCCATAATCAAGGATATGCAATAATTGACCCTCATGGTGATTTTGCTGTAAATAATATGCGCTTCATACCAGCCCACCGAATGAAAGACGTAGTTTATTTCAACCCAGCAGATACAGCATTTCCTATGGGATTCAACCCTCTAGAAGTAACCAACCCTAATCAAAAAAGCAACATTTCATCTGAGGTTATTGGTGTTTTGAAGCGTATGTTTGGTGATTCCTGGGGTCCTCGATTGGAATATATTTTACGATATACAATATTAGCTCTGCTGGATCGACCAGAGACAACGATGCTAGACATAACTAGGATGCTAACTGATAAAAAATTCCGCCAAGAAACTATCAGCTACTGTAAAGATGCTGTTGTGTTGCAGTTTTGGAATGTAGAATTTGCCAGTTGGAATGATAAATTCGTAGCCGAAGCGATCGCCCCCGTCCTAAACAAGGTTGGCGCTTTTACAGCAAACCCTATCATTCGAAATATAATAGGTCAACCAAAAAGCACCTTCAATGTTCGTCAAATAATGGACGAAGGTAAAATTCTTATCGTCAACCTCTCTAAAGGTTTGATCGGTGAAGACAATGCATCACTACTAGGCTCATTCCTAGTAACTAAAATACAGCTGGCGGCAATGAGTCGATCCGACATACCAAATATCAAAGATCGCCGACCATTCTATCTTTACGTAGACGAGTTTCAAAACTTCGCCACGGATTCTTTTGCAACAATTCTATCAGAGGCTCGTAAATACGCATTAAATCTAACAGTAGCAAATCAGTACGTTAGTCAGATGAGCGAGACTGTTCGCGGGGCTGTTTTTGGAAACGTTGGATCCATGATATCCTTCCGAGTTTCAGCCGAGGACGCACCGATTCTAGCTCAGCAATTCGAACCTCAGTTTGAAGCCCAAGATCTATTGCAAATGAATAATCGTCACTTTATTATCAACATGATCATTAATGGCGAGAAAACCCCAGCCTTTAGCGCAAAAACCCTAAACCTCCCAACCCCTCAAGACGATAATACTGGACGAATCATTGAAAATAGTCGCCGCTTCTACAGCAGAAGTAGGGATGATGTAGAAAAAGACATAAGTAGCGCAATTAGAGTTCCAGATAGTCTACAGCCTCAGAAAAAACCTCAAACTAAAAAACAGCCGGCAGTTGCCCCTTCCGGGAACTCAGGACCTGTTAAGTTAGTTATTCCCGATTCTGTTAAAAATAAAGCTGCAGAACATGCAAAGAAAACAGCAACTAATCCTGAAAAAACACCAGAACCTGAAGCTACTCCAGTTAAAAAGAAGAGAACCAGGAGCAGGAGAAAGAAAACTACTACAGTATAAAATAAATAACTCTCTAGTTACGAGAGTTATTTATTTTTATTGCACATTATTATATATTCCACCAAACCTACCACGCATAAATTACATGAAAAATAAAATAAAATAAACCACACCAACTAATCTTTCATTGGGCTGTGATATTAAATTTAAAATTGTTATTTTTAATTGTGCGACGTTAAGTTTTTATCGTAAGTCTGATTTATCAACCACGTCGGCAAGAGCTAATAAGACGGCGTCTTTTTTATCTAGCTTAAATTCAAGGCTAAATAGTTCGTCTTTGATAAGAATATCTAGAACAAGCTTTTTGTATTGAATTTCACGGCTAGTAGACTGGTCGGTAAATGAGCGATTGTCAACATGAATGCGTGAAATGCGTGATTTTAGATTGTCGGGCATAGCTGATGAAATGTGTTGCATAGGATTAAAAACTCCGTTTAAATTTTATAAAAACAGAGTATCATAGGGCAGAAATGAAGTAAATACCTAGCGTCGCACAAGATAGCTTTTACGCCACTATATAAAGATTTAATCTAAAAATCAGTAAAAATCAAAAAACGCAAAGATACATATATCATATCAAAAACATTTTT
>JBHAEP010000011.1:0-3063 GCA_041855665.1 Nanosynbacteraceae bacterium | reverse complement strand
TTGGTATTCTCTGGCATCGATTTCCCACAAACTATCAGCGATCTCGGCTAATATCGGGCTAATTTGTTCTCCAAAGTATTTACTCATTACTCCCATCCTTTCTTAATCGACACTCATCGAGCACTTCACGGCTGGCATCTCGGAAAAATCGTCCGATGCTTGATTCAATCGGCCAGTATTTGGTTACTTCATCTGGCTTGCCAAGTTCTGAAAAGTCATATTGAGCGGCATGAGCTAATAGTGGGTGCATTCTCAGCGCCGAAACCACTAAAGCAACCTGCTCTCGACTTGGTTTTTCTACGCCAAATAACTGGCTTTCTTGGTCTAAAGTCGGCTGAATCCGGTCAACAATTGATTCGCCGTCCATCATCTTAATGCTTTTATGACCTGTGTATTGTTTACTCATACTTAAGTCCATATTCCTCCATTTTGACAATCATCTTTTCTTGGTAATCGACAATTCCATTTACATAGCCTTGATACTCAGCGGCTTCAAGTTTGTTCTTATCAAGACGTTTAACATCAGCTCCAAGTGGTGGTTCTTCTTTAATTATCGAAAGCACTATATCTTGGATTAGCTCAACCAGCTCGTCCTGTGTAGCGCCACTAAATGTATTGACTGGGTAAAGTTTATGTAGGTTAGCCATTGTTAAATCCTTTCTTTGAAAATGTTATATCTTAATTATTATTTTGTTATATGTTTACAGGGGTAATCGCCGCAAAAATGTTATATCTTTGTTGTGATGTAGTTAGTCGTGATTACTCTTTTCCTTACACAATTTTCCATCATTTCTATATATTTTTCGATTGTCTCAACTTCAATAGGCTCTCTTTTTGAGCCATTAGCTTTAATCAACCTTTTTAATTCATAGATTCTTATTGGCAATGTTGCCAGTTCTAGTTCTTCGTCAATCATTTTTCCTCCTCCAATAATTCAGCATTCTCGTGGATATTGCCAATGACTTCAAGGTGCGTTAACTCAAAAAGATTTTCAATTACACCCATACACTCGCCAACAAAACCACCGTCAGAAAACTTAACAACCCAGTGTTCAATTGGTTCACCAGTGTCGTCCATAAGGATGTCGCCTTCATAAATCTTCACGCCGTTTTTGTCTTTTAGACCAGTGTGTTGTTCGAGGACGAATTCTGCTAAAATCTTACGTTCCCCGTTTTCTACATAATCAACCCATGGTGCCTTATCATTAACAAAATAAATCGCTATTTGATGCCGTTTTTAATTCGTGCTGGTGTCATTTTATTTCTCCTTTAACATAGCATTTATTTCCTCCATAATAGCCTTCCAGTGATTTGCACCGAGCAACTTCTCCATTATCATCCAACAACGAAAACAACAGCACAAAAGCGAATACGAGAATAGCCATGCAAATTGATGGCATTCCTATTTTAATAAAAGCTTCTGAGTTTGCTACTTTAGCCACGTAGTTCTTTAGTTTGTTTAACATCTCTTCTCCTTAATTTTAATTTCAATTGACTGGTCTCCATTTAGGCTTTGGATTGTAATATCTTTGGTGTTTTTATCGTCATCAATCCAAGTGAATTGTTGTATTTTAGCTATATCGATTTTGTTTAATTCTCGAGCAAGCAGATGAGCCTCTTGAAAATCCTTAAACCACCTGACGAGCTGGTCGGGGTGGAGATTAAGCAAATCTTCGATGGTTTTGATAATGTATCTTTGATTAGTTGGTGGCATTTCATAATTCCTTTATCAGTTGATTACTTAAACCTCAGACTTTGGCGGTTTTTTACCACGAGGCTTAGTTAGTCTTTGATTGGTCTTTGGGTCGAGCCATCGACTCAATTCAGGCACTCCGCCACTTATATAGCCAGCTCTGTGGTTAATTTTTAAGGTGCTATTTTTCGGCGAGCTTTTTGCGTTTGCGTCGCTGTTTTTTACGTAGGGATTTTTTAGTCATTGGCTCCTTTCTAACAAACCATGTTTAGTTCTTTAATCACGCCGTTAATTAGTTCGTTAATTTCATTTTCTGAGCCCTTGATTCCAAGCTTCTCAGAAATATAACCGCCAACTCTATCGCTGTTGTTTAAATCAAAGCCAAAAGCCCCAAAGCCAATAATTGATACAAACAACTCACGACCATTTAACCCTCGTTGCAAATGCCCAATTCGAGCAGCCCTAAGGTTAAACAAAATATCGTAATGTGTCATTCGCTGGTCAGTCCAGCCGATAATCACGCTCCATCCTTCGTTTAAGCGTGCTGCTATAGCTTTATATGTTGCTTCGTGGTTAATGATTTCACCGTATTCATCGGTTTTTACTGAGTCCATTATTTACTCCTTTTAAATATTCATCAATAATCTGTTTCGCTTGTTCAAACCCGACTGCAAACTCGGCTTTGTAACCAACTTGGCGGAGTTTTTCGAGAGCTTCGGCTTGCTCGGCAATGTGTTCACTTGCCCAACTTCCGTCTTTTTTCTTTAGGCGAGTGCCGTCTTTTTTGAGTTCGATGTATAAGCCATATATCCATCTAGTCGGAATTAGCTTGTCTCCAACTTCCATCCAACATATCTCTTTTGACTGAGCAATAAACAAGTCTGGATACCCGCGTTTTGGATGTAGTTTTTTGTGCCTTATGGCCTGGCCAGGCGTGAGTTTTAAGTCAGCCGCCAAGTCGAAACGATAGATTACGTCTGGGTATTGCAGTTGTAGATATGTGGCAATTTGTTGATAAAGGTTTAATTCTGAGTTAAACTTTTTTATTCGTCGCATAATTTCCTTTTTCACCCCTCAGTGGGTAGCCCAATCCTGATCTAATGGAGAGCTAGATCTGCGTTACACGAATCCGGCTACCCAGCGAGGGGTGAATATTTAGTTGTTAAATTACTTTTTCTTGTTTTTTAATGGTCCACGCTTAGAGATTGAACCTCCTTTTCTGCCAGCAATCTTAGCTCGTTCTCGACCAGTTAGACCATCAACTCCAACTTTTGAGCTGGCGAACCCGCCATGAATACTTTTCAAACCTCCTTTTTTGCCAATTGCATGATAGAAATCACTACCGTGGCGTTTAATATTTTGGATAGCGGC
>JBHAEP010000010.1:0-9101 GCA_041855665.1 Nanosynbacteraceae bacterium | reverse complement strand
TCGGGACCATAGCTCAGCTGGTTAGAGCACCTGCCTTTTAAGCAGGGTGTCCTGGGTTCAAGCCCCAGTGGTCCCTCCAAAAAAGAATTCAAAATCGACTCTAAAATGAGTCGATTTATTTTTAATTTACAGCTACAACATCACAAGATTAATGATGCTTCTTGTCGCCTGCAGGTTTATGCTTCTTAAAGTGTCCGATTGTGATATCAATCATAGCTACTAATACTCCTAAGCTAATAATTGTTGATTTATATAAAATAATCATGTCATAAAGCACCTTGTCTGTGCTAGCTAAAATCGCCATATCACCCAGAGGTGCAACTAGAATTACAGCAGCTACTAGACTAAAAACCACAGAGCTGAACAATTTTTCTAGCGAAGAATGATTTTTAGGCGCAGCGCCAATCATCAAAAAGGCTGGAATTAAAACCAGAACCACCGGAACAATAACAGAAATTGGCGCCCCAAATAAAACAGGATAAAAAGCTTCAATGCTTGGAATAATTTTTGAACTCCAAGATTCAGCTAAAACACTGCCCATTATCAAGCCAGCAATTGGAATCCCCGCCCTCTTACCAGACAAAAAAACTATCGCAAATAAAACAGCAGCTATTCCACCAAGAAGCATAATCATAATTTAAATTATAACAAAATCCCCCGAATAAAACGAGGGATTGATTCTATACGCCAATTTTATCTTTTTTATTACCGCGCTTAGCATTTCGCTCAATATAATCGATAATTTTTCCAGCTACATTTCGTCGTGTAACCTTTTCAATTCCAAATCCTGGGCTGGCATTAACTTCAAGCACTAGCGGTCCACGACTTGAGCGCATCAAGTCCACTCCAGCAATAGTCAAGCCCATTGCCTTAGCCGCCTTTACGGCCATTTTCTTTTCCTCTGGGGTTAATTTTATTGTCGTCCCCTCACCACCTTTATGCAAGTTAGAACGAAAATCATCATCAAGACTCTGGCGTTTCATACTTGCTACAACTTGTGATCCAACCACAAAAGCACGAATATCAGTTCCTGCCGACTCCTTGATAAACTCCTGAATCAAAACATTTGTACCGTCAGTATTGTTTAGGTAAAATGCCTGCAACACTGATTTAGCAGCTTTTTTAGTTTCCGCTAAAACCACACCGTTGCCGTGAGTCCCTCGAGCTAATTTGATAATAGCCGGAGTTCCACCAATTTCTTCAAGTAAATTATCAATATCCGCAGTGTTTCGTGAAATAACTGTTTTGGGAATAGCCACGCCAGCCTTAGCAAGAAGCTGAGTTGAACGAAGCTTATCTCGAGCGCGAGTTATAGCTAGTGATTTATTCATAAAAAATGTTTTCGGATGGGCCGCCTCAATCTGTCGCACAACAGTTGTGCCGTATTTAGTCATATTAGATGCAATCCTTGGAATCACTACATCATATCCATCAACCGCCTTACCTCGATACATCACTTTTGGATTTTTCTCATCAATTGAAACGTAGGCGTTTTTATACTTAATAACTCGAACTTCATGACCACGCTTTTCCGCTTCTTCCTTGAGGCGTTTAGTAGAATAATTAGCATTTCCATTACTCAAAATTGCAATTTTCATTCGTCTACTCCTTCTTGATGATATTTTTTATAAAATTCGTATGGGTTTTTAAGCAATTCTTGATTCAAAACATTCGTATTTACGGATTTATCTATTTTGATATTTTTCTTTGAAACATCCACCAAGAATTTACCTGCTATCGATCTTCTACCGATTAAAACCGGGAATTTGTTTTTACTGCGATCGGATAAATTCATTAGCATTTTCACTCGACGACCACCAATTTTTACTGAAAAATGGGTGCGATAGCGAATTTGCTGGTGTCCAGTCGTAGATCGAACCTTAGCCACTGAAAAATCCTTCACTCGAATATCTTCTCCACTGTAAAATTCTGACCCTTCACCAAAAAGCTTAAATAGCAAAACCCCATCTTCATCAACCCTAATATCACTAGCCCATACCGCACTCGAATCTGCCCCAGTGTCAATTTTTGCTGGAATATTTTCCATTACATCATTTATCGTTATAAATTCATTGATGCCAACGATATCTTTTGAGGTCGAATCTTTAGATGTAGTGATATCTTTAATCATTTCAGCATAAACATCAGCTTTTTCGTCAGTAAATGATCCGGATGAAATTTGTGGAGCATTATTAATCTCCAAGAAATAATACTCGCCAGTATTTAAATCTTGCATCATATCAACTCCGGCAACTTGCAGCTTGGAAACTTTAGCAGCCTTAATGCAATCTTTCAAAATTTTAGCGTCAACACTATCAATCGGAATAATCTCAGCCCTACCGCCCTGAGAAGTATTGTTTAAATGAGAATCGCTCGTACTGCTGCGACGAATTACCAACTTTACCTTATCGTTCATCACCAAAACTCTCAAGTCGCTGTCATTCGGGATGAATTCTTGCAAAACAAACTGAATATCTGGATTTTCTTGATGAATTGTCTCCACTTCACTTGGTGACTTAACCACAAAATTCAATCGCCCTTTAGCACCGACATTATCTTTCATCACAGCCTTATCCCCAAGTTCAGACATTCGACGTGCGAGCTCTTTATTATTTCCAAAAAATGTTCGTGGCCACTTCTTTAAATCATTACACCAAAGTAAAAACTCCGTACTTAGCTTATTATCCAGAAGTAATCGATTTAGGTATTGATCAGTATATTTAATATTGAATTTTTCACAATAAAGAGCAATGGCGTGAGCATGAAACGCCATGGTTCCGATATGTCGAATTATTACTAAATCAAAGTCTTTAAGGTCAAATTTTTTATCAGGATGATAAATTTTTAAATTTTTTTCATCAAGCTCGAAAAAAAGATCTGTAATTTCTGCAGTCTCAATCTGAAAATCACCATCAAGTCGCCGTCGAACCCTATCAGCAAAAGATTCCGCCTTCAAAAGCGACTCTCTAGTCTTCGTTCGAGCGATCAATAGCACTTTTTTCATGAAAATCCTTTATTTAATTATAGCGCGCGGGCAACTATTAGCAAAACTTTAACTACTATATCATATTTTTATAAAATAATCAATATTAAGTGCCAGCGACCTTAAGCTATCGCCCAAAAATCTTCTTGCGGCCACCCTCTTTAAATTGTTCCAAAAGCTCTTTCTGTTTCTTGGTTAATTTTTTCGGCGTATCAACAATAATTCTCACAATATGAGCTCCTCGTGTATCACGATTTAAATTCGGCACTCCGTGACCAGAAAGCTTAAAATCCGTTCCACTTTGAGTTCCCGCCGGAACTTTCATGCGAATCTTTCCATCTACAGTCTCCACATCTACCTCTGTACCGAGCGCAGCATCAACCATAGAAATATGCTCATCGCTAAGAATTAAATTGCCTTCACGAGTAAACTTCCTATCGGCTCGGACGCGAATATTTACATAGAGATCGCCGCGCTCTCCACCAGAAACAGCCTCGCCACGACCGCGAAGTCGAATTGTAGCACCATCATCAATTCCAGCAGGAATCTTTAATTTGATAGTTTGACGGGTTCGTTTTGTACCCTTTCCACCACAAACACTGCAGGCTTTTTCTGGGACCTGACCCCTACCGTGACACGTTTCGCAAGTAGCAGCTTGTTGAATTGGTCCAAAAATAGTATTCATGACTCGCTGAGTTTGCCCAGCACCTTTACAGGTCGGGCAACTCTTTAAGCTACTTCCAGGCTCAACGCCATCACCTTTACAATGTGAGCACGTATCTTCTAAATCAATTTCTATATCTTCTTCAACCCCAAATACAGCCTCTTTAAAGTCCAGAGTAACCGTAACTTCAGCATCGCGACCACGCTCTGGCCTATTTCGAGTCGACCCGCCACCAAAGAATTGACTAAAGATATCGCCAAAATCTCCGCCGAAATCAAATTGCGCACCACCGCCACCAAAGCCACTAAATGGATTGCCGCCATCAAAACCAGCATTTCCACCAACTCCAGCATAGCCAAATTGATCATATCTCTGACGCTTGCTATCGTCTTTTAAAACTTCATAAGCTTCGTTTATCTCTTTAAACTTGGCCTCATCACCACCTTCTTTGTCGGGGTGATATTTAACGGCAGCCTTTCGAAAGGCTTTCTTAATTTCATCTGCAGAGGCGTTTTTCTGAACACCTAAAACTTCGTAATAATCTCGTTTATCCATCCATTTAATTATATCATTCTAGCACTCAATATACTAGAGTGCTAGAATGGATTTTTGACTTAAAAAAGAGTAAAATTAAAATATGTCAACTATCTTAAGTATCATCGGAATTATTATTGTAGCTATAGTCGGGGTTATAACTCTAGAAACCCTATCTAGAAAAAGCAAACTCCGACCGGGCGTAATCAGAAAACTAGGACACGTCGGACTAGCTCTAATAATCTCTACAGTAGCAATATTCCTAAGCTATAAACTATTTATTTTAATAGGATTAAGCCTAGCTATCATAGCTCTGATACTTCGACAACTTCCGTTGAAATCTCTGGAGCCATTTAAGAAAGATTCTTACGGCGAGATACTATTTCCTCTTGGAGTTTCACTGGCAGCAGTCCTCGCATACGCAAGCAACTTTGAAATAATCACCCAAAATCAGTCAATAATATCTTATGATACGGCAATTTTTATTACTGCTGTATTAATCTTAGGGTTATCTGACACCGCCGCTTTTATAGCTGGTAAAAATATACGCTCACCAAAAATATTAGGCAATAAAACACTAGCTGGAACGATCGGATTTGTAATTTCATCTGTGATAATTTTAGGCTTTGCGATGTCACTATCCGGAAAAGTAGCTGTTGACCAAATATTTACGTCAATACCAGCTATTCTATTTATGTCAATCAGCCTCAGTATCGTTGAACTACTTAGCGATAAAGGCAGCGACAATATCACAATCCCGATCTTTACTGCAATTTTACTAATCTTCTTCGGAATTACCCTCTAGCTTTTCCATCTCTCTTTCGTCTTCTGCAACCATTTCTTCAAGGTTGTCATCGGGAAAAACTTTATCCAAAAAAGCATCGATCGGATCTTTAAATTTATACATTAAACCTACAACAATAGCCAAAACGAAAGCTATAATAGCCACAATCAAATAATTAGCTTCGGCGGTCTGCTGGCCAATAAAGTTCACAACTAAAACGCCCGGCAATCGAGCAATAAAGGTCAAAATCATCAAAGTCCTGATACTCAACGGTGTCATTCCAGCAATATAACCTAACGCAGCCTCAGGTATGATCGGCAACAGAAAACTAATGAATAAAAATGGTTTTGCTCTGCGAGCTAAAATTTTATCGTATTTATCAAAAGTATTTTTACTGACAAAAAAAGATAGAAACTTTCTACCGAATTTTTTAGCTAGCCAAAAAACTACTAAAAAACCGATGGTCGACCCTATCATGCTATAAACAGTTCCTAGAAAAGTACCAAAAATATAACCACCAACAAGACCAACCACCGAGCTTGGTATCGGTGCAATAATCACTTGAGCCATCTGCAAGCCAACAAACACTAGAGCACCCCAAGGACCAGCGGATCGAATTAAATTATCGACAAAATCTTTATCGCCAAGCAGCGAAATTTGTGGCCAAAAAATCCAACCAACAGCCACAGAAAATATAGACACCAATATTAAAAGTATGATTTTTCGAGCTTGCAAAGATATCATATATTTTTTATTATATCAGAACTTAACCTCGTCAATAGCTGGGCCGTCAATTATTAAATTATTGTCGACACGCTTTTTGCCATTATGCTCGGATACCGCTTCTGCAACCTGCCACCAATCCCATAGCCAAGGTTTATGTACGGTAGAGCAAGCAACCGCCCTAGACAACCAAGGATCAGATTGCCGCAACTCACCAAGTCGCTGATAAGTTAAAGTTTGATCATCATAATAATAATTACTCTCATCATATCTATAAGAACCCGGCTTTAGGTGCCATTCTTTTAAGTCAACTTGCCGAATCTCGCTTTTACTAGCAAAATAAGAAACCGGCTTATCTTCATATCCATGAACATATCCAGTAACCTGAATCCCGTGCGTGGTAGTACAGATAATAAGATAACGCCAGTCACTTTTAATGTCAGTAAAAACTAAAGGCAGCCAACCCTTATCTATCCTAGACCACTGGTTCTCAATCATATACTTTTGAACTCTTTTTAAGTTATCTTGAACTTCAGCTTGAGCTCGCGTTTGAATGGCAACCTCTCGATAAGCCCCATAGCCAACAACTGAAATCCCAGCCAAAACTCCAATTACAACAATTACAACAAGCAATTCGACAACAGTAAAGCCATAAGCGCGTTTCATATATACATTTTAACATAAAAAATCACCCTAAATACTAGGGTGATTTTGTTTTAGTTAATTATTTTTCATCAACAACTTCGCCTTCAACTGGCTCATCAGACTTTGATGACTCGTCCTTTGAATCTTCAGATTGAGCTTGGTAAAGTTTTGCCCCGATTGGCATGATTTTGTCCTGAAGTTCTTTAGCTGCAGATTCAAGCTTTTCTTTATCGGCGCTAGAATCTTCCTGAACCTTCTTAGCCTCCTTCACAGCTTCTTCGATAGTCTTCTTGTCTTCGTCGGAAATTTTATCTTTGAACTCTGTTGGCATTTTTTCTGCCTGATAAATCGCATTTTCTAGATTATTGCGAGATTCAATGGCTTCGCGCTTCTTCCTATCTTCATCGGCGTGAGCTTCAGCTTCCTTCTGAGCCTTTTCAATATCCTCTTTGCTCATATTTCCACTGTCGGCAATCGTAATCTTCTGCTCTTTGCCAGTTCCTTTATCTTTAGCAGTAACGTTCAAAATTCCGTTCGCGTCAATATCAAAGGTAACTTCAATCTGTGGAACACCTCGAGGAGCTGGTGCAATTCCGTCAAGAATAAATCGACCAAGACTCTTATTGTCGCTCGCCATTTCACGCTCACCTTGAAGTACGTGAATCTCTACTTGAGGCTGATTATCCGCAGCAGTTGAGTATACTTGACTTTTACTTGTAGGAATTGTAGTGTTGCGTTCGATTAACTTATTAGTTATTCCGCCCATAGTTTCAATTCCTAGAGACAATGGAGTTACATCTAGAAGTAGGACGTCTTTGACATCACCTGCCAATACTCCACCCTGAATCGCAGCACCAACCGCCACAACTTCATCTGGGTTAACGCCTTGCATTGGGTCTTTACCAAAAATTGATTTAACCTTCTCAACAACCGCCGGCATACGAGTCATTCCACCAACCAACACAACCTCGTTGATTTCACTTGCTGAAAGTCCAGCATCTTGAAGGGCTTTTTCAACAGGGCTAGCAAGTCGATCGATTAAATCTTTTACTAGATCCTCAAGCTTTGATCGTGTAAGTTTATACTCAAAATGTTTTGGACCGTCGGCATCAGCGGTAATAAACGGCAGGTTAATTTCAGTCTCGGAAGTACTAGAAAGTTCCTTCTTGGCTTTTTCGGCTTCATCTTTTAGGCGCTGCATCGCAGCTTTGTCGCTAGTGAGATCAATACCTTCTTGTTGCTTAAATACATCGATAAAATGATTTACGATGCGATTATCGAAATCCTCACCACCAAGATGAGTGTCACCGTTTGTTGAGCGAACTTCAAATACACCGTCACCCAACTCCAAGATTGAAACATCGAAAGTACCACCACCAAGGTCAAATACTGCAATTTTTTCATCTTTTCCACCCTCTAGGCCATATGCTAGAGCCGCGGCAGTTGGTTCATTGATAATTCGTTTTACCTCTAGGCCTGCAATCTTTCCAGCATCTTTTGTAGCTTGACGCTGAGAATCGTCAAAGTAAGCTGGCACAGTAATAACAGCCTCGGTAACTTTTTCACCTAGATGTTTTTCCGCATCAGCTTTAATCTTTGAAAGAATCATAGCGGATACTTCTTCTGGAGTGTATTCTTTGTCACCCATCTTTACAGCCACGCCATCACCTTTTTTCACGATTTCAAATGGCATAATATCTTTATCGCGCTGAACTTCATCGTCAGTAAACTTGCGACCGATTAGCCTTTTAACGCCGTAGATTGTATTTTTAGCATTTGTTACGCGCTGACGCTGAGCAACTTGACCAACAAGTCGATCACCATTTTTATTAATAGCAACCACGCTAGGAGTTGTGCGGTTTCCTTCTGCGTTAGCAATGACTTCTGGCTTACCTGCTACCATATAAGCAAAAGCACTGTTGGTGGTTCCAAGGTCAATTCCAATAATTTTTCCCATATATCTTCCTTTCGTTATTAAAAATCTGAAGTTAAATATTCTATTTGATATTAGCACTCTACCTTTTAGACTGCTAATCTACTCTTAGTATAGAAAACTAGCACTCGACTGTCAAGAGTGCTAATTGATTTTCTATAATTTAAATAAAAATAAAGACAGCTCGACTAATGATCGAGCTGTCTTTCCAGGAAAATTAAGCCACATTTTCTCTAATAATGTGATTTAGGGCGTACTGGTAAGTTCCACCTACTTTTTTACCAGGATTAAATATTCCCTGAGGGTCAAAAATATTCTTCACTTCCTTGATGACCTGGTACATCTCTTGTCCGAATTGCTGTTCCAGATAAGGCGTTCTAATGATTCCATCATTATGATCAACACTCATAGATCCGTTAAATTCCCAGACGAGCTGATTAACCTTAGCCTCAAGCTCCATAACTTTTTCCGCAGACCTTGCCGCCTCCATATCAACAAGTGGCACTAAACGTATACTTCCAGAACCGATATGACCGGCATAAGTATAAGTCATATCATATTCTTTCAAAATCTGCTCAAGTCGCCTTAAAAACTCTCCATAATGCTCTAGAGGAACAATCGTATCCTCCAAAAAAGCCTCAGCTCTAGTATTTGGCAACGGATGCTCCAAAAGCATCTTAAAGCTCCATCTACGAATATTCAAAAAAGCTTCGACAGCATCATCACCTTCAATCCATTCAACCTGCTGGCCAATTTTCTCCAAAGCTTCCTTAGCTTTTCCAGCAAGAATATCCGCCTCTCTTTGATTTCTACCCTCAAAAACACCGAGAATAAC
>JBHAEP010000009.1:0-2738 GCA_041855665.1 Nanosynbacteraceae bacterium | reverse complement strand
CCAGCTAAATCTTCCAACGGCATCACATCTTCGGTACTACCGTCAATCTGAATATTATTGCGGTCAACAAAAGCTATCATCTGGCTAAGTTTATTTTTACCAGCAAACATTGCAGCCTCCCAGATATTACCCTCGTCAAGCTCGCCGTCGCCCATCACAACATAAACAAATCGATGTGGATTTTTATCTAAATGCTGAAGAGAGTAAGCATATCCGGCAGCTTGACTCAAACCACTGCCTAGCGGCCCACTGGTGTTCTCTAATCCGGGGAGTTTTTCTCGTTCTGGATGACCCTGAAGTCTAGAGCCAAGTTTTCTTAAAGTCATTAATTCTTCTACGTCGAAAAATCCTCGACGAGCCATAGCCGCATATTGAACGGGTACACAATGGCCGTTGCTTAAAAAAAGCATATCCCGATCTTGCCATTCAGGTTCATGGGGACGAATATTCATAATATCAAAATAAAGCGCCGCAAATAAATCAGCCAACCCAAGCGGCCCAGCGCTATGACCACTCTTTGCCTCTAGGAGCATCTTGATGATATCTTTACGTAGCTGATTCGCTATATGATCTAGTTGAATTAAAGTTTTCCTACCTTCTTGCATCTTAAAGAACTCCCTTCCTTTGAGTTTCCTCAACTAATTCGTTATATGCTAAAGTTGGATTATCTGCTTTCTGGATCGCTCCTCCTGTATTTAAAACGTCTACTCCAGATTGGGTCAGTATCAAAGCATTTGAAACCGCTACGCCGCCATCCCATCCAATTTCAGCAGCAGGTTGTATTTTTTTAATTAGTCGCACCTTCTCAACCTGGATCAAGCTAGCTCGTCCACCGTAATATCCAAGATTTCCACTAAAAATCATGGCGTGATCTACTATTTCTAGAACACGTTCAATGCTAGATGGAACTGTCTGTTTCTGCAAGGCTACGCCAACTTTAATGCCAGCTTGTTTTATTTTACTCAAAGTGGGGATTAAATCCTCTTCGACCTCAGCATGAAAAATAATCATACTTGGTTTTAAAGCTATAAGCGCATCGGCATACTGCGACGGCCTAGCAACCATCGCATGAATATCAACCTCCCAAGACTCGGGCCACCAAAGCTCGCTTTCGCTAACCGTAAAACTGGGCGCAAATTCACCATCAGTAATATCGATATGGACTCGTTTCGCAAAAGTTTTTATTTTTTCGACCTGAAGATTATATTCTTGAAGGTTTTCGGCCAGTATTGCCGGAACTATCTTACTCATCTAACTTAACCCAGCTCGTCAATCTGGGCATTACGGCGCCTAAATCTTGGCGCATCCGCAAAAGGCGTATTTAGCCAAGTCTCTATAATACCCTGCCAAGCAGCGTCATTATCCTCCAAAACACGAGCCGGCAGACAAATGACATTGCTATTATTATCATGGCGTGTCATTTTTGCCTCATGTGCATCCCAAATAACACTAGCTCGAATACCACGAAAACGATTCGCCGCCATACACATACCCTGACCGCCGCCGCAAATCAAAATAGCACGAGCATCATCATCTTCGTCACCAATAACCCTTAAAGCCGCCGCTTGAGCAAACTCTGGAAAATCATCATCAGGATCAAGCTCTCGATCGCCGACATCTTCAATATCATAATCGCGCTTCGCAAGGTAAGCGAAGACTTTTTCTTTTAAATGATAGCCGTTATGATCGGCTCCAAGGAATATTTTCATACTTTTAAGTATAAGCTTTTTGGACACTTTTTGCAAACTTACAAAAAAGATATGAATAAAAAATACCGACCCAAAAGCCGGTATTGAAAATAACTATTTTACACTACGACCAACATCAGCCACAAGCTCAACTAGCCTATTACTGTAACCCCACTCGTTGTCATACCAAACTGCAATTTTAGCAAGGTTACCGCCAACAACTTTAGTCAAAAGCAGGTCAACAATTCCAGAGTGTGGATTGCCAATATAGTCGCTACTGACAAGCGGCTCTTCACTGACATCTATAATCCCCTGATAAAATCGATCTTTGCTAGCTTCACGAAAAGCGTCATTAATTTCTTCAGGAGTAGTGTCCTTAGAAAGTAAAACAGTTACGTCACTAATAGAGACTACTGGAGTTGGAACACGAATTGAAAGTCCATCAAATTTACCCGTCAATTGAGGTAAAGTTTTCGTAACCGCAATAGCCGCGCCAGTAGTAGCTGGAACCATATTTTCAGCCGCATTACGACCTTCGCGCAAATCCTTCTTTGGAGCATCCTGTAGTGCCTGGCTTGCAGTATAGCTGTGAACAGTAGTTAGAAGTGATTTTTCAACTCCAAACTTGGCATCTAGAATAGCCATAACTGCCGCAAGTGAATTTGTGGTACAGCTTGCATTACTAATAACCTTCGTTGCGCTACCAACCTTATCTTCATTTGCACCGATAACAATGGTATCGACATCCTCTGATTTTGTTGGACCAGAAATCACAACTCGTTTCGCGCCAGCAGATATATGCTTACCGGCACCCTCCGCATCAGTAAATAGACCTGTTGATTCGATAACAACATCAATAACCAAATCAGACCAAGGCAACAGACTTGGATCACGCTCCGCCAAAACCTTAATTTCATGACTACCGTCAATCACCAAAGCATCTTCCTTAAAACTAACTTCATGACCATAACGACCATAATTACTATCGTTTTGTAGAAGATAAGCTAAAGTTTTAGTATCAGTTAAATCATTTATCGCTACGATTTCAAT
>JBHAEP010000008.1:0-4368 GCA_041855665.1 Nanosynbacteraceae bacterium | reverse complement strand
CGAAGTATTCATATGGCTTTCGAAGGCTTGTGGTTTTTGGCGCGATTTTGAATTCTGTCGTTTTGTTGGTCGGCGTTTCACAGATGATTCGTTGGATTTATTATGAAATCGTGTTTCCGCACAAGAATCCTTTTGTGAATATTCCGGGGCTGGCGATTGTTTCGGTTTTGGGAATCGTTGTTAATTTGGTTGCGGCTTGGCGAGTTCACGGCTCGAAAAACATCCTCGATCGAACGGTTTTTGTTCATTTGCTCGAAGATTTGCTCGGCTGGATTATGAGTTTTTTGACCGCGATTCTGATTGGTTTTACTGGGCTTCATCAGCTCGATCAGATTGTTTCGATTTTGATTTTGGCGATAATTAGCTGGGGCGCAATTTCGAATGCTTGGCAAATTTCGAAGATTTTTCTTCAAGCGACGCCGAACGAAAAAGATTTGTCAAAAATTAAGCAAAAAATCTCGAAGATTTCGGGTGTTTCGAAGATAGAAAATGTTCATTTTTGGACTCTGGACGGCGAACACCATATTTTTACGGCGAGGATTTTTGTTGAAAATTTGAACAATTCGAAGAATATCAGAACCGAAATTTCGAAAATTTTGCCGCATTTCGGCGTGGTTGATTCGACAATTGAATTATTGGAAAATAATTCCGCACAAAAAGCTTGAAAAAAACCATCAGCTCGTGTATAATAAAAAAGCGTGGCTCTTTAGCTCAGTTGGTAGAGCAGAGGCCTGAAGAGCCTTGTGTCCCCAGTTCAAGTCTGGGAGGAGCCACCAAATAAAGCACCCTAGAATTTGTTCTAGGGTTTTTTATTTGACTTGATTTTTAGCTTTAGTTTAATTATCGATAATTCCAAGCGCGACTTGGAGTTTTTCTTTGTTGGCATCGTGAGTTAGCCGAGTTTTGGCTTCCTCGATTGATAGCCATAAATTTTCGATACCTTCTTCGTTTTCGTGCGCTTCGCGGTTTGGTTTAGGGAATTATACGAAAAAATCGCCAATTTCTGGCGATAATTTCAAAATCATTTCTGGTGCGCGGAGCGGGACTTGAACCCGCACGCCTTTATGGGGCAAGAGATTTTAAGTCTCTCGTGTCTACCAATTCCACCACCCGCGCAAGAGTGGTTAGTTCCTGGAGGCACGTACGGGAGTCGAACCCGTCTACAAGGTTTTGCAGACCTCTGCGTAACCGCTCCGCCAACGCGCCGGATATCCCCAGAACTAACCTTATTATACTTATTTTTTGTAATAATTGCTAGTTTTTTAGTGATTTTTAATTTAAATTATAAAATGGTGTTGACTTTATGTATGTATAGTGTTATTATAATTAAGGTTCGTTGAGGAAATTACTCCGAACGCAAATTAACATGACAGGTATTTATTCCACTAGAATGTAGCCATGGCTTGATTTTTGTAGTCTGGCTTTGGCGGCATTCTAGTGTGATGCAGCACTCTTTTTAAAAAGAGTTTTCCGTTTGTTCGTATTTTAGTGAAGGAATTCACCATGGCTATTACCGAATCTGTTTCAGCAGAAGAAGTTGCTACCACTGAAAAGGTGGAGCAGGTCGCCTACTACGATCGCAAGAGGATGAAGGAGGGGACTATCCCCGCGGACGATAACAAGCACGAGTTTGTGATCGATCCCGATAAGGCTATCCGTATGGCTGACTCTCAGTCCTAGCCTGCCTTCGACAACCCTCGAGTAAACTGAAAGGTTTATATGTTTAAGGTGGCTTTGTCTGGCTTTATCTAGTGTTTTACATTAGAACCCCGAGCCCGACTGTCGATCAGTGTAATGTAGTCTATGCGGAGTAGTCCGTAGAATTGAGGTTTTCTGATATGGATGTGTTCCTGTCAGGATTCACTTAAGCGTTTGCTTGATTCCGAGGAATCTTGCATCGCGCTGCCCCACGAAAGCACCAGTAGAAAGTTAAAGTTTTGTACTTTAGTGGTTTTATCTAGACGGCTTTGCCGTCGAAATCTCAACCAAAACATTTAAAGTTCAAATCTACACTAAGGAAGTGATTAAGGCAATTTACTTTGCTGGTTTCAAATAGCGGCTAGTCCGCTACGACGAAAACAACAGGTAAAACCCGCGCAATAATGCGCAAACCGCACCGGTAACTACTATATGGATTTAGCTGTGAAAAATGATACCTGTCATGGCTAAATTCCCTGAAATTATCATCGCCAGCGGGCGAATTTTTTGTTTTGTTTTGACTTTTTATCGAACCGTGATACAATAAGGGTGTTAGACTGAAGTGGTCTATGTATCCCATTTCGAATAGGACTTGTCTGGATATATATTTAATTTATCCATTGGACCAGGACATTAACATGTTGTTCGGTTAAGTATTAATATATCCTGAGTATGATTTAAAACTGCTCACTTTTATTTATCGTAGAAGGTGTATGGTAATATCGTGTCACAGGAAGATAAAAGAAACATTCAGATAATCAAAAAGATAGTTTTGTCGATTTTAGAAAATCCTAAGGATACTGATGCCTTGGAGGAGTTATATCTTATGGCTGTCGGTATGATGGGGAGATATACCGCACTTGACGGTAGCGGAACTGAGGGTGTCGGGCTTTATTTGCAAGAGTTTGTTTATAATTGTTGGAGAGCTAGCTATGGTGATGAAGGCGAGCGGTTGATGATTGATGAGAGTAAAAAGGCGCTCTATCGTGATTTTGAGGCGAAATACGGCATTTCTCTAGATGAAGTTTTAAAAAATCCTGAATTTTAGCTTGCAATTTAAGCGGCTATTTGTTAATATAAATACATATGCGGGTATAGCTCAGTTGTTAGAGCGCTTCCTTGCCAAGGAAGAGGCCAGGAGTTAGAGTCTCCTTACCCGCACCAAATTGAAATTTTTAGCACTCGGTTTTCCGGGTATTTTTTTATTGTAAAAATATTTAATGGTCTTTATGGAGTTTGCATAGTTTCATTGTAATTGACTTAAGCGGTATATAAAACCTCTGTGGTGTTTTATAAAAAATGTAAGCTATGTTATAATCATAAACATATCAAATCTAAAAAAGGGAAGATATGAATCTACTTTTGATTATTTTACCAATACTTGCCGTGATCGTGATTTTGGCGATTGTGGTTTGGGTTATTTATAACTCTCTAGTAACTTTAAAGGTTCGAGTTGAGGAAGCTTGGAGCGATATTGACGTGCAGTTAAAGCGACGTGCAGACTTGATTCCAAATCTTATCAATACTGTAAAAGGTTATGCGGCTCATGAAAAGGAAGTTCTGCAGAATGTGACCGAAGCTCGCAATGCTTTGATGAATGCTGGCAATGTAAAAGATGCGGCTAACGCCGAAAATCAACTAGAGGGCGCGCTAAAGAGCCTATTTGCAGTTGCGGAGTCTTATCCTGATCTAAAGGCAAATCAGAATTTCTTGCAGCTTCAGCAAGAGCTTGTTGATACCGAAGATAAGATTCAGGCGGCTCGTCGTTTCTACAACAGTGGTGTTCGTGATTTAAATACAAAAATCGAACAATTCCCAAGCAATATTATCGCTGGAATGTTCAAGTTTGAAAAACGAACCTTCTTTGAGGTTGCAGATCGAGAAAAGATTCAAGAGCCTGTAGAAGTTAAGTTTTAATATTTGAAGGTAAAGCAATAAAACACCCTTATGGACTAGGGTGTTTTATTGTATAATGAATATAGTATGTATAGTGCAATTTCTCAAAATAAACGTAAAACAGTTTTAATTATGGCGATTTTTATCGGTATGATTTCAGGTATAGGTTATTTAATTTCGCTCTATTTTGGAAATACCAGAATGTTTCCATTTATAGTTGCGGGGGCGGCGATTTATACTCTACTGCAGTACTTTATTGCTGGAAAAATGGCAATGATGATGACTGGCGCTCAAGAGATTCAGCAAAGCGACAACCCTCGACTTTGGAGGATTGTCGAAAATCTGGCTATAACCACCGGAACTCCGATGCCGAAAGTTTATATTATCAATGATCCGGCGCCGAATGCTTTTGCTACAGGAAAAGACCCTAAACGGGCGATGGTCGGAGCTACGACTGGTCTTTTGGATTTGATGAATGATCGTGAATTAACGGCTGTAATGGCGCACGAGATTGGTCATGTGCGAAATTATGATATTCGGGTGAATTTAATATCTTTCGGCCTAGTGAGCACTGTTGGATTTTTGGCCGACATGGTGATGCACGGCATGTTTTCTAGTAGTGATAATAACCGCAATGGTGGTCCAATTGCTTTGATACTAGGACTTATAGTAGTCATCTTAGCTCCTTTTATTGCTCAGGCTATCAATTCTGCAATTAGTCGCCAGCGTGAATATTTGGCGGATGCGACAGGTGCTTTAACTACTAGAGACTCT
>JBHAEP010000007.1:0-15010 GCA_041855665.1 Nanosynbacteraceae bacterium | reverse complement strand
ATACCAATTTATGCTCAAAAGACTTCACAGCATCAACTCTACCCATCAAATTCCAGAACATAGCTAGGCTATCTGTAGCACCACCAAATCCATAGCCAACAGCCGAAACCCGCTTATTAGCCCAAGGCTTATATAGCCAGTCGATAGCATTCTTCTGAATTGCACTCATATGACCATTATATTCTGGCACTAAAAATACAACCTCGTCGCTAGCTTCAATCATATCGCTCCAAGCCTGGACTTTTTCATTTTCAATCTTGAAACTAGGATCTTTTGGTGAAATCGGCGCATCAAAAAAAGGTAAATTCAAATCCTGAATATGGACAACTTTTAAATCAACATTTTTAACTTCTTTAGAAATCTGCTCGGCAAGCTTGTCGCTTACATTTCCCTCCCGAGCGCTTCCTGTAACTAATAAAACTTTCTTCATAGTTATATATTATTAAAAGATGCTGAATTTTAACTGAAATATAGCTACCATTTAATGGCGTATTTATGCTCGATCTCTTCTTCTAGAGATTCAGTTGCAAGGCCTTTCGTGTGCAAAAATTCCAATGCCCTACCGCCACTAGCCCGAACTGAACGCTGAGCTAATTTAGCTAAATAACCTTCTAGACTATTTTTATTTTCAGTCAAAATACCCTCCATACTAGAAGCTGCTTGTCTGCGATAAGTTTGGTATTTTTCGCGTATTTTATCAAAGACACTATCTATAAACACACCTTCAGAATATTGACTCTGCATTGTATCCAAAACCTTAACAGCTTTTCTAGCCATAATCATTTGAGCTCGGTAATATTGCAGTTTTTCTTCCTCTGGAGTCAACTTACGACGAGACTCAATTGGGCGCGTGATGACATTAACCATTTGATCGAAAACATCTTTTTGATCGGTATGTTTTGATTCGTTTATATTATTAACATTCGCCGCCTCAATCTGTTCAGACTGCAACCTGAGCTTTCCATTAATTCTTCTAAAGACTCGTTCGCTAACCTCTTGGTTGATAAATAACTGCTTTAATACATTCTTTTCAATATCAATAGCAGTCAGATGAAGCGCTTGCTCAAAGACTAAATCACCGTATTCTTTCAACATAGCTTGTCGATCTTTTTTAGCCTGCTTGATTTTATTTTCAACATGCTTAACAACTGATTTATATTCCTTATCAGACACAAAACCTTTAGTTTTATGAATATCAAGCCTTTCACGTTCAGTCAAAAGATAATACATTCCCATATCTGCAGCATGCACTTCTTCGATTGGGTCTGGCTGATCTATTTTTAATTTTCGCATAAATGTTCCCATTAAAGGAGCTTTAATGAACAAAGTTGCCAAAATACAGCCAGTTGTCAAAGCCAAGATAAAATCACGCGGTGAATATTCCATATTCCAACCTTCAATCTTTAAGTCAGCTGGAATCAAAAGTACAATAATAATCGCTAAAGCACCCCTTAAGCTTCCCCAAGATAATAAAATCTGCCACGACCTAGGAATTGACTCACCTAGCTTCAAAATATTAATAGGAGCCGTAACTGCAAACACTGAAATCGCCCGCAAAATCATTACAATCAAAACTGTAACCAAAATCGGTAGCCATAGTGTAGATATGTCGATATTGCTGCTCGCAAATAGTATTCCCGCCAAAATAAACACCAAAGAATTGGCAATAAATGCCATATGTTCAATAAATTTTCCGAGATATTCATCAGTTCTTGGGGTCAAAATATGGCGCGAATAATTACCTAAAAATAGCGACGCAATAGTTGTAGCTATGATTGGCGAAACATGAACTGGAAGACCGAATAAACCTTCATGATTAATTAGCTCCGAAATCACAAATACCACATGAGCCGAAATCATCAAAACAGTAACCGCCACAAATTCATTACTCTTAGTAATTCGTAGCATCCATGAAAAGAATGCCGCCATAATTAAACCGAAAAGAATTCCGAAAAATACCATTCCAGCAAACATTCCGACACCTTCTATGATAGTTCCAGCTCCAGAGAATCCATGGCTGGCAATACCCAAAAGCACCATGAATAGTGCCACAGCAGTACCATCATTAAATAGACTTTCGCCCTCAAAAATCATAGTCAAGCGTTTCGGAGCACCAAATTCCTTAAATAACGCCAAAACTGCAACTGGATCGGTAGATGAAATAATTGCCCCGAAAAGCAGTGCCGCAATAAAAGGAATTTCAATACCAAAAACTGGAAAAATATAAAACAGCGCCAGAGCGATTCCGAAAGTCGAAACTAGTAGACCAAATACCGCCAAAAATAGTATAGGCCAAGAATTATCGATCATCTTACGCACATTCATATTAAAGCCAGATTCAAAAATCAACATCGGCAAGAAGATGTAAAATAAAAGTTCTGGAGTTAACTTAACTTCACCAAGAAAGCCAAAAACATCTTTCAGTATCGGAATTTGAGTCAGTGGAACAATCAAAAGCCCCACCAAAACCAACATTACCGTATAAGGCACTTTGACTTTTTTAGAGAAAAAGAACAACCCTGAAGAGATTAAAAGTAATATTAAAAGCGCTAAAACAGAATTTATCGATAACATTCTTAATATTATACTCCTCTGATTTTAGCGCTTCAATATGATTTTAAGACAAAAGCTGTAAACTCAAAACTGCATAAACCAAGATGAAAATGCCGCCCTCCCAGATCTGAAGACGCTTTGTCATAACACTCATACCCAAAAGTCCGGCACTAATAATTGCACCCGCGATCATCCAAAGACCAGTCGGCATTGCTAAAGTTTGAGTAGCAAATACACCAGAAATACCACCAATCATCAAAATATTAAACATATTCGAACCAATGATATTACCTACCACCATATCACCTTCACCTTTTTTCAAGGCTTTAAAAGTAACTACCAGTTCTGGCAAACTTGTGCCGATAGCCAGCGCAAAAAAGCTCACAATTCCTACGCCGATACCAATTATTTCCACAATTTTCAGCAAGTTTTCCACAGCCAAATTTGAAGCAAATCCTAGTGCCACGACAGATAGAGCCATCAAAACCCAAACTTTCCATGAAAGCTTTTCTTTCGTCTTAGAGTTAGTTGTGTTTGATTTTTTATTAGAAATAAAAATCGCCTTAGCTAGATGCGCCATTCCTTTGTGATATTCTTCCCTGTCAGATGAAAACATTGTATAGAGCAAATATCCTACAGCTCCAGCAAGGAGCAAAATAGCCTCAGGTCGACTCAAATTACCATCCACTAACATCATCGCAAATAAGATTGTAGTAGCCATTAAAAGCGGTATATCGACATCTGTTAATTCTTTTTTAAATTTTACGGTTCCCAAAAATACAGTAGCTAAACCAAGAATAATAAGGATATTAACAACATTAGAACCTAAAACATTTCCCAATGCAACTTCTTGATTTCCATTTAAAACTGCAGCCAAGCTAGTAGTCAATTCCGGCAGACTTGTGCCAAAGCCAACCAAGACTACTCCGAGGATGAATTTTGGTATATTGAAAAATTCGCCGATTTTTTCGACAGAGTTTAAGAATATATCTGCAGACTTAACAACCACAGCTATTCCCAATATAAATAAAACTAGATAGATTAAAAACATAACCTATCTAGTATACATGATTAAAGCTCTAATTTAAACTTCGAACCCTTTCCAATTTGACTGGAAACTTTTATGTTATATCCACAGCTATTTGCTAAATCCTTCGCTATAGCTAAGCCAAGACCGTGACTCGAATCTTCTGTTCTAGTCCTAGCTTTATCCGACCTATAAAATCTATCGAAAATTCTATCTATGTCTTTTGTTTCAATGCCTTGACCACTGTCTTCAACTTCTATAAACTTCCGGCCATAGTTAATTTTTATAGTTGAGTTCTTGGGAGAATATTTTATAGCATTATCAATAAATACTTTCATAATCTGAAAAACAGAAGATTTATAAATATCATGTTCAAAATCTTTCCCTGAAACTTCAATCTTATTTCGACTGTCAAGCGATGAATTTTTAGCATATTGATAAACCTCTTCAACTACACTTGAAATTTTAAGCTTCTGTCGCTGCTCAGATTTATTGCCGCTAGCTAGGCTAAGTAGCCCCGATATCAATTGCTGCATTTTATCAACCTCATTAACAGTTCGTTGAATAACTTGACGAGATTTATTTTCAGTTAATTGCTTTTTACGGAGAGCCACCTCACTAGAGGTTCTAATAGACGTCAAAGGTGTACGAAGTTCATGACTAGCATCACTAACAAATCTAACTTGGCTTTCCATCATCTCTTCAATCGGGCCAAGAGTTCGACGAGCCAAAACAAACCCAAGAACCGCTCCAAAGACAAGCATAAAAATATTTAATAAAACCAAAGCCAAGAGCACCGACTCTCTAGCATCCTCAGCCCTCTGATTGAAGCGTTGCTTAGCTAATTCATCATTAAAATCAGAATTGTAGGTATTTGACTGATATTTAGGCGGTATTGGTCGCCTTAATTGACTGGATGTTATTCCGTAAATCACAAAACTAAATATAAACGACAAGCTCATGATCACCATCAAATAGCTGATCGTCAGTCGCCAGGTGTCTCGAGGGATTCGCTTAAACATCTCTATCCTCTATCTTGTAGCCGAATCCAGAGACTGTAAATATTAATTTTTTACCAAACGGTCGATCAACTTTCTTTCTCAAAAACATAATAAAAATCTCAACATTGTTCGGTAAAACATCAGAATCAAAATCCCAAACATGTTCAATAATCTTTTCTTTTGAAAGCACCATACCCTGATTTCTCATCAAATACTCCAGTAGTGCATATTCTTTCGATGTAAGTTTGATTTCCTGACCAGCTTGTTGAACTTGCTTCAAAGCCGGATTCAAGGTTAAATCAGCAACCTGTAAAATTTCATCCATAGCCTGCCTTGGTCGTCAAAGCAGTGCCCTAATTCGCGCCAATAGAACATCAAAGCTAAAGGGCTTCGGTAAATAGTCGTCCGCTCCAGTGTCCAACCCTTCTACTACATCTCTTTCTTGATCCTTAGCCGTTAGCATTATGACCGGAGTCTTGACTCCATCTCGCCTTAAATCCGCCAACACCTCGAAGCCATTTTTCTCAGGAAGCATCACATCAAGAATAATTACATCGTATTCACCTGCACCAGCGGTCAAATAACCATCAAGCCCGTCGTGGCAAACATCAACAGCATAAGATTCATCTTCAAGCCCCTCCTTTAAAGACTCGGCGATACTAATATCATCTTCAATGACTAAAATCTTCATACTGTTAATTATACCGCGAACGGGCTTTGATTTTTCTTTAATTTTGAGCGCGTCTTCTTTTATAAATAGCCAAAAATAGACCAAAACTTGAAATAAATACCGCCAAGAATGTTATTACAAGCATTGAAACTTTTATTCCACCAATCTTAATTCCAGTATTTGGAGATAGTAGATTTTTAGCAATGTTTACAACATTCGCCTCGATAACCTTCAATTCTGCAACTGCTTGACCATAAACTTTTTCGCCATTTCGGGCAGTCGAAGCCGCAATTACATCGTAAGAACCTGGGGCTAGACCAGAGTTAGACAAGTCTAACTTCCAATTATCGCCATCGGCTGTCAATTCTGGGTCAACACCTAGCACATAAGTTTTTCCACCAACAGTAACTTCAAATGCTACAGAATTTTTAGAATCATAGGTTCCAGTTACGTCGCCGATATCTCCAAGCCAAGCAGCATTATTTACTGTCGGCACATCAACATCTGGTCGCTGAACTTCCAAACTAGAATCAATTGTAGTTATATTTCCGGCGTTATCGCGAAGCTCAACCTTGAAATCATGAACACCGACAGTTAAGGCTGGCTGAATAGAGCCTTCCGGCAACTCCCATGTTCCGTCTGGATTTCTCGTGGCTTCAAATTCTTGATTATTAATAATCACGAAAACCTTAGTAGTTTCTGGCTCGTTAACATCAATTGCGCCAGTTATCTTTGGTGAATTCGCAATATTTGGCACCACTGGATCTACGGTTCCAGTTGGGGCGGCAGTATCAACATTTACAACTTTTTCAATAGGCTGAATACTATTGCCCGCATCATCCATGGCAGTCACTACAACCTTCCACTCACCGTCACCTAACAGAAGTGATTGATTTTCTAATGACCAAGAACCGTTGTCGAGTTTTACTAGTCCACCATTTGCTCCATAATCTATATCTGAATCAAATTCAACAACCTCGCCAGTTGCGACATTAGTAAAGCTAACATTCACCCAAGCCATTCCTGAAAAATTGTCATTGTATGTTCCACTAATAGACAAAGCTTGATTTGTAAAATCAGGTAAATCATTTAATGAAACCATTGGTGCTTGAGTATCTTTCTTAAACTCACCTTTAGATCTACCTACATTGCCTACATTGTCTGCTTGAGTCACTACATATTTTACAATTCCATCAGGAATAGAATCACTATTGACTACAGCACTAGCCATTTCCTGTATCTTATTAGGATTACAGTCAACAATTTCTAGATTATATACAATGCTATCACCTTCTGGTGTCGTTGTAGTAAATTCTACATTAAACGGACCGACGCCAGATTCACAAGCACCGCTAGCATTTTGACTATTGCCGTTAGCTAGATCCGAATTAACATATACCGGACCAGATATTCCGGAAAGTTCACGATATATCAATGAAACATTCGGAGCAACAGTGTCAATATAGTATCCAGTAGAAGTCTGGTTGGCTTGATTGCCATTCACGTCAAAAGCCTGAATGCTAAATTTCACATCCTGAATATTATTAGTATTATTTACTCGAACATCGCAGTCGACTTGCTTATCATTTATTTGATTACACTGCACAATCTCGGCGTTCATATTAGCGAGATTAGATAATTGAACATCGCTGGCATTTACACCCATATCATCAGTGACAGTCACTTTCGTATCTGAAATTATACCAGCACTTAAAGTAGTTGGACTGTTGACAGTAATAGTAGGTGCACTTTTATCTATAATAAATTTAATTGAGTTGTTACCCGTTGCATTAAAGACAAAATCCTCGGCAATGACCTTTATCTCGCCAGTGTTTGCAATGTTCTGAATATCACAGCTAACTGGACTATCGTATGGCTCCTGAGTATCACCGCCAGCCCCAGTACAAGCACCAAGAGTTGCACCTGTAGTGCCAGCCTCTAGTTGAATATTAGTTATAGGGTTGCCCGCAGGGCTTGTGATCACAACTTTAGCATCATTGATTGTTTGATTGCTAACTGTTTTTGTTGTATTAAATTCAACAATAGGCGGGAATGAAACACTAGTATTATAAACATTTCCAGCTCGATCACGAACTTCAAAACTTACAGTATGAACCTTCTCGCTAGGGTCTAGATTTAGTGATAGATTTTGAGTAGAGGTACCCTTAAATTCCCTAGTTTCCATTTGCCCACTAGAATTTTTGAAAGTTACAACCGTAGTTAACTCGCTAGCTCCTGTAGAAATATCTCCAGTATCACTAGGAGTAAATGTAATTGTTGGATTATTCACTCCTGATGCCGTATCAATATTAATACCATTCACGCTAGGCGCGACCCTATCGACTACTAAATATGGCGTATCAGACTTCAGGCTAGTAGCGTGATTACCTTTTACATCGTACGCACTCATCACAGGCCTTCCAGACGCATTCATCAAAGCAGTACAAGCAACTTCTTTATTTAATCCATTTTCAACAACTGTTGCATTACACTGAAGGTTTGTCATGACAACATTTGATGAGCGGACAGAATTTAAATTAACCCCGCCATCGTCCTTGATAGTAAACTTCACTTCAATTGGTTTATTGTCAACCAAAACTGGAGTGTCTAGCGTAATAACAGGTGGAACTTCGTCAATATCATTTACAGTAATGACGAAAGATTTCTCATAAGTCAAACCGGTGGCGTCTGTAACCTTGACGCGAACGTTGTATTTATTATCACCATTTGCATCCGTAGGATTTTCAAAATCTGGAGCAGAGATAAATTCCAAGCGATTGTCATTTACGATGCGGAATTTAGCGTTATCTTCACCGCCTTCACCCGCTACGATGGCAAATCTAGTGGCATTATTTTCCTCATCAACAGCAGTCAAGTTGCCAACAACTGTCGCTTTTTCGTCAACCGAAGTGTTTGACAAATTTATATTTGTCGGAGGACAAGCTTTTCCTAGATCGTTTATTGTCCATCCGTCTTGAGTGATGACATTTTGACGCTCAGTGGCTGCGGTGCAGTAGTATTGACTTACCCTTGGAGAAAGATTAGGGTTAAGGTTTTGAGAATCCCAAGCCTTTAAAAGCTTATCATAAAGAGCAACAGTAAATGGCCTATCTATCGGATTTCTGACTCCACTCTGGTTAATGAAATTATCTATACTACTTACATTGGAGTAATTCCATCCAGAAATGTCCTGAGAGAATGAGTTGGCGCTAGTAAACATAGAATGAAGACTTGTTGCACTAGATATATTCCATCCAGAAATATCCTGATCAAACCAATCAGCGCCAGCAAACACTGCATAAAAATCTTTCACTTTACTAACGTCCCAAGGAAGAATTTTTGTTTCACCTCTAGTCATTCCGTTATTAAATACAAGACCACCTTCAAACATAATTCTAAGCGTAGTTACATTAGATGTGTCCCATCCAGAAATATCTTGGTTAAAAGCCCTAGCATCCTTAAATACGCCAACTAGACTGTTGACCTTATTAGTGATATTCCATCCTAGCTCACCGCCTTCACCTGCGGCTTTGCCGTTATTAAATATAGTGGCACCCTGGAACATAGAGTTGATTACACTTAAATTTGAAACACTCCAATCACCCACATACTGATTAAACTTACTAGCTCCAGCAAACATACTGTCCGCATTCTTTAAAAGTGCAAATTTTCCAATCTGTCCAATTCGATGATTGAATGATGATGCACCCCTAAACATCCAATATGCATCTACAACTTTTGAAGTATCCCAATTTAATTCACCGCTCACCCCTGGCGCCTTGCCATTATTAAACAGAGTATTGCTAAAAAATGCTCGACCCATATCCGTAACATTCGAAGTATTCCAGCTAGATACGTCTTGGTTGAAGCTAGAGTTATACATGAAGATACCATTCATGTTAACCAAGCTAGAAGTATCCCAGGTTAGAGTTCCGCCCACACCCGGAGCTTGACCATTATTAAAAACCCTATTACCCTCAAACATAATTTGCATGGTAGTAACCTTAGCAGTATTCCAAGTAGATAAATTCTGATTAAAATCAGTAGATTGATAGAACATATGAGACATATTGGTCACCTTGGACACATCCCAGCTACCTATAGGACAGTTAAAATTTGACCGCGTAAACATACCGCCCATACTAGTAATAGTAGAAGTATCCCAGTTCCAATTACCGCAATTAGCACTATCAAAACCTTTCACTCCATTAAAAGCCGAGTTTAAATGAGTTACTTTTGAAAGATTAGGTGTATCTTGGGCGCTAATGTTTAGATTTTTAGCTCCAGCAAATGACAAGCTAGTTATCGCACTAGGCCCCCACTGCTTTACATCAATAATCTTCTCGATACTTCCATTAGATCCGGCAAATCCAGGGAAATCTCCGGTAATACAAACATTATAAGTACCTGGAGTGCCGTAGTTATAAGTAATGGTGTTCGCCTCACCATTAACACCCCTAGTTAAGCCATTGGTGGTCAGATCAACAACCCCATCACATTCCCAGTCAATATTAAACATTCTGCTAGGAGAAGGGCTGGAAAAAGTCAGATTAATAGAACTACTATTCACAGTACCTGGATTATCTGTCTTCCAAGTAGTTACAAAGGCGGAACTATCATAATTCGTACCCAATGCCTCTACTTTATTTCCCAAAAAACTAAAACCAGCAGCAACAAAAGCCGCAGCTAATAAACTTAAAACACCTCTTTTCATAAGCATTATTATACAGCATATGCTTATGAAAACCAACCTTACTTAAATCTGCATTTTATGCTATAATATATAAAATAGTTATCTAATTTAGGACAAAAATGAAAATCACAACCCCCAGAATTCCAAGTGGATTTCCAGAATATCTTCCAGAAGAGCAAATCGCTTTCAACAGATTGATTGATATTATTAAAAGTACCTATGAAAAATATGGATTTTCACCACTGGATACGCCCGATTTGGAGCTTTCTGAAGTTTTATTGACCAAAAGCGGTGGCGAAACTGAAAAACAAATCTACCGTTTTACAAAAGGCAGCAATGATCTGACTATGCGATTTGATCTGACAGTTCCTCTAGCCAGATATGTTGCCCAGCACGAAGGTCAACTAACCTTTCCTTTCAGGCGCTACCAAATCGGCAAAGTCCACCGTGGAGAGCGCGCTCAAGCTGGACGTTTTCGAGAATTTTATCAATGCGACGCCGATATCATAGGATCAGAATCCCCTCTTGTTGATGCCGAATTTCCAGCAATGATAAATGAAATTCTATCAAAATTTGGGTTTGGAGAATTTACAATCCGACTAAATAATCGCCTGATCTTAAATGGTTTTTTCGAAGGTCTGGGGATAAAAGATAAAGCAGTGGACATTTTGCGATTGATTGATAAAATCGAAAAAATTACACCAGAAGAATACCAAAAACAACTTCAAAGCCTAGATTTAAATTCCGAGCAAATCAATAAAATAAATCAGCTAACAAACATTTCTGGTGACAATAATCAGCGCCTAGATGCACTTAAAAATCTATGTATTGAATCTACTCAATTCAAGCAAGGTCTAGATAAAATCACAACTCTTGTTCAGACACTTCGCTATATGGGAGTGCCTGAAAGTCGGTTTTTGATTGATATGAAGATAACTCGTGGGCTAGACTACTATACTGGCACGGTCTGGGAAACTTTCTTGGATGACTTTCCAGAACTTGGTAGTGTTTTTTCTGGAGGACGATACGACAACCTTGCAAGCCACTACACTAAATCAAATTTACCTGGAGTCGGAACTTCAATCGGTATTTCTAGGTTATTCTATAAACTAAAAGAGCTTGGTGTTTTGAATATCCAATCTGTCAGCCCCGCTAAAGTAATGGTGGCGAGTTTTTCTGAATCTCAAATACCTTTTGCGCTTGATGTAGCTACAAAACTACGAGCAAACAACATTCCAACCGTCCTTTTCGCTGAAAACTCTAACCTAAAAAAGAAGTTTAAATATGCCGACAAAATGGGATTTGAGTATGTGATACTTATTGGCGAAGAGGAAGTCTCTAGCGAGAAAATCACTGTTAAAAATATGAAAAACGGCGAAAATAAAACTATCAAACTTGAAGAATTCATCGAGGAAATTCAAAATGACTAAATTGCCAGCTGGAACAGTTCATGACAAAATCCCAGATGATATCAAAAAAATGATTTTATCTTCAGAAAAAATCGAAGCCCAATGGCGCGACATCACACCGCTGGCTCGAAACGAATTTTTATGCTGGATAACCGATGCGAAATTAGAAAAAACGCGTGCCCGACGCATCCAAGTTGCATTTGATAAACTTTCTCGAGGCGAACGTCGGCCATGTTGCTGACCAGGATGCATTCATCGTGAAAAAAACGGTCATTAAGAAGTGCGAAGCTTACTTAGAGATGAAATCATGATTGCAAAAATTAAATATATAGAAATCACGCTAGAAGAAATAACAATCAAAAATTAATTTATTTTACTTTTTCAAGTTGACCGTCTTTGATTTCATAAACACTATCACAAAATTCTAGCAATCTTTGGTCGTGAGTTACCATTATTGTAGTTTTGTTTAGACTATGAGTTTCTTTAGCTAAAATCTTTACCACATCATAAGCTTTCTGACTGTCAAGGCTAGCCGTTGGCTCATCCGCCAGGATTATTGGCACATCGCTATAAATAGTTTTAGCTATCGCCACCCTTTGTCGCTCACCCCCGGAAAGTTCAGACGGATACTTGTCCGCCAGCTTTTCAATGCCAAGATCTTCAAAAATTTGGTCGATTTTCGAACGATCAGTTTTTCTTTTTAGCATAATGTCAATGAACTTCATTTGCTTATAAACGGTCAGAAATGGCACCAAATTAGAGCTTTGCAAAATAAACCCAACAGATTCACGACGAATTTTTGTTAATTCTCGCTGATTTAAATCATTAGTTTTACTACCATTTATTGTGACGGTTCCAGAGCTCGGCGTTCTCAAACCTCCGGCAATTGTTAAAAACGTACTCTTCCCAGACCCAGAAGGGCCAATAACGGCAATCAGCTCACCTGGCCTGGCTTCAAAATCAGTACTTTTTAAGGCGTAAAATTCTTCCCTAGCTTCAATGTATTTTTTAGCTACTTTTTCAAATTTAATCACAAATTTCATTATCCGATAGCCTCCACGGGATCAATCTTTAAAACAGTTGCCACGCTAGCCATAGCACCAATGACCGCAAAGATCATAAATAAATCAATAATCCCACCAAAATAAAGCCAGTTAATTAAAAATGGCATCTTATCTGCTAAAAATAAACCACTAAGCAATGTCAGTCCTAGTCCGATAAGTAGACCCAAAATCGTCAATATCAAAGTCTGAAAAATCACCGAAAATCCTATATACCAACCTGATACACCTTCAGCCTTCAGGATTCCAAAAACTGATTTTTTCTGTAAGGTTAAAATATACATAAAAATCGCTAAAACAAAAGATGAAATTGCAATTAAAAAGCCGATCATCATACTAAAAGTTAAAACTTGCGGCCTATATCCGGGCAATGAAAAAGCAAAATCGCGCATACTCTGAAATACCAAGCCATCTGGCAAGTTTTCCGGATTATCACTACTTTTAACTATAAGCGCGTTATAAAATTCACCACTCATTCCAGTTGCGCCAAGCAGACTAACAGTCAAGTCTTCCCAAGTTTTTTGATTTACAAAAACTACTGGCGAAGTCTGAAAGGTGTCATTTGAACTAAAACCTACAACTTTTAAGCTGATGTCTGAATTTTTAAATTTTAACTCATCACCTAGATTTACTATTGATTTCAAACTATCGTCGACAACAACCTCATTATCTGATGAGAAAATCTCACCTTCGACAACATCTGGCTTGATAAATCCATCTCTATCAACCCCAAAAATAGCCACATCTTCATCTGCCGCCTCGAGACTTGCATTGCCAACTAAAAGTGGTTCGATGTTATTACTCTGAATGGATAAAGTCTCGTCCTTTGAAATTCTCGAACGCGATAAATTACCATTGGCGCCATCTTGAAGTATAATTCCACTAGCTCCCCACTTATCAACTGCCTGTGTATAACTTGTGGATAAACCATAGGCCAAAGAAGTTAAAAAGAAAACCAAATAGCTAACTAGAATTATCACAAGAATAATTAAAATATAGCGCTTTTTATCTTTTACCAGCTCATTCCAACCAAGAAACATTATTTAACATCCAGTAATTCAATATCAAACACTAAATCACTGCCAGCTGGTATATTTGGAGCTGGACTAGTGTCGCCGTAAGCCATTTCTGCTGGAATCACTAGTCGACGAATTCCGCCAACCTTCATACCAGGAACGCCATAAGTCCAGCCTTTTATAACTTGATCTAGACCAAAAGTTATCGCCTTACCAAAATCATGACTGCTCTGGAAAATAATTCCATTTTTCACCAAAGCTCCAGTGTAGTGTGCCGTGATAGTTGCCCCGCCAGGAACCTCTTTACCGCTGCCAATTTCAATATCTATAATCTCCAGCTCTTTTACTGAATCTGTTCGCGGTGTAAAATCTATCAATTTAGTGCCTTCGTAAGCCATAAAACTCCTCTTTAAAAATAAAATAAGCCGACTCAAAAAAATCAAAAAGAGTCGGCAAGTTGAAAATTATTTAATCTTGTTTTGAATATCGTCGATAACTTGATTTGCCTTTTCTGCAGCTTGATTCTTTAAATCTTCAACCTTTTCACCAGCTTGATTTTTCAAATCTTCAACTAGCTGCTCTGCTTTTCCAGTAGCTTCCTGAGCCTTGTCTCCGGTCGCCTGCCCCATAAGCTCATTGATTTTACCTTTTACTGAATCCAAAAATCCCATATTCCTCCTTGGTTATTTTTTATATTTTACGCTATTTTAAACAAACTGTAAAACATCTAAAGTTTTTAAGGTGAATAAATCTAATATAAAAATATCCAAGTAAACTGACTATCTATTCATATATGCTCGGTTTGCAACAAAAAAGTATTTATTACTCACAATAAAAGACCTTTCACGTCAAAAAACCAATAATAATCTTCGCATAAGTTGACAATATTTGCCTTTAAAATAAAATTTATACCATATATAAAATTAAGCCTTAAATCAACCACGAAACATTACGTTGATTTTCATAAACTATCTTAGCCACTCTATAGACTGGAGTATTTTTGTCTGCAAACGAAGTTTCTAGGGCATTCTGCTTTGTTTCACCACTGGCGAAAATAAATAAATTTTCAACTTTTTTCATAAACTCTGCAGTGACGGTGATTCTCGTAGGTGGCTTCTTTGGTGCATTATAGATATCTGCAACCAAATTTTTATCCAAAAAAGCGGTTTCATCACCTGGGAAAATCGACAAAGTATGAGCATCTTCACCGATACCGACCCACATTACTGTAATTTCATCAAATTTTCGTATTCGACGAGCATAATCCTTGGCTGACTCATTTACTAAAATATCGAGCTTCGGAATTATAAATTTCATCTTTGATGTCTTTTGGTTCTGCTGAAAAATTCGCCAAATAGTTCCGATATTTGAATCAGAACTATCAAAATCAACCATTCTTTCGTCGCCAATTATAGCTGCAACTCTACTCCAATCAAGAGCATCAGAATATTCATCAACAATCAATCTATAAGACTCTAAGGGTGAAGTTCCCCCAGCTAAAACCCAGACGGCCTCGCCATTAGATTTTATAGCACCAGAAAGTTTATCAATAGTCTGTAAAACAGCATATTTTATCAATT
>JBHAEP010000006.1:0-11748 GCA_041855665.1 Nanosynbacteraceae bacterium | reverse complement strand
TAGGTGGACATTTTGGCTGGATGTTTGCAGTTGAATCCTTCCATTAGAGTTGTATTTTGAGCTAACTTCTGAAACCAGTCGGGTTAAATTAACACTAGTCATCGGAAGTTTGGCGTGTTCGTTTTTAGCTAGTGCAAGTAGCGTCGCGGATAGCTCTGTCAGGTTATTAACTTCTTCTAGATTACTCTCTAGGATTTCCTTGAAATCTTCTTTAGTTGCCTGATTGTCGCCAAGGATGTACTCGATCTCGGTTTTCATGATTGCAAGCGGGGTACGTAGTTCGTGGCTGGCATCGCTGGTAAAACGAGCTTGATTTTTATGTGCTTCTTCTATTGGTTTTAAGATTCTTTTGGCAAAAAGAAAGCTAGCAATTCCACCCATCATCAAAATCAAAATATTTATATAGATAATAGATATTGTAAAGTTGGCATTAGCAGATTTTAATTCTGACTCTTTGATTTCTGTTAGATAGTTTTTGTAAGCCGCTGTATATCCTAGTTCTTGAAGCTGATTAGAAAATCCTTGCAGCCTAGAATCCATTTCCCTAGTTACGATAGTGTAGATAATTCCGCTAAAAATAAAGCTGACCGCCATTATCGCAGACAAACAATAGACGGTTAATTTAAATACAGCCGAGTTGAAAATATCTAGAGGTAAATTATTTTTCAATGTAGTATCCAACTCCTCTTTTAGTTTTGATTAAATCTATATTAAATGGTTTATCGATCTTTGATCGAAGTTGCTTTATGTGTGCTTCAACCGTATTTGGTAAAATATCTGCATCAAAATCCCAGACATGGCTCATGAGCGTTTCTTTTGTGATTATTCTGCCTCTGTTCACGAAAAGATACTCTAAAAGGCTGAATTCCTTCAAGGTTAGGTTTATGGGTTGGTTGTTGTATTTTACACTTCGACTATTAATGTCTAGGCATAGGTTTTTATACTGTAATATTGATGAGCTTACCTCTGCTGGGCGTCGAAGTAATGCCCGAATTCTAGCTAAAAGTTCTTCGATCGCAAAAGGTTTCGTAAGATAGTCATCCGCTCCGACATCTAGGCCGAAAGTTTTATCTTCGGTAGAGCTTAGCGCAGTTAGCAGGATAACTGGAGTTGAGTTGCTTGATTCTCGTAATCGTTTTAGTATATCAACGCCGTTAAATTCACCTGGAATCATTCGGTCAATTATCATGGCGTCGTAGTTCTCTGTTTGTGCCATAGCGTCACCTTCGTCACCGTCATGACATAAATCTACAGCATAACCTTCACGCTCAAAAGCCCGCTTCAAAGTGCGGGCGATTTTGCGTTCATCTTCGATTAAAAGCAATTTCATGATTTTATTATAATATTTTTTCTTGCTGAATTTTGGCTGAATTATTTTCGCCTACCGAAGATACTAGAGAATGATAGCACTTTACTATACTCCATAGATCCGTATTGGAAAATTCTGACAGCAAGCCATAATACGAAGGCGCTTGTTAATGCTAGTATGCTGAGCGAAGTTAACATTTCGGGTGTGGATATATTATCTACAGAGTTGCGCAGAAGCAGGGTTATCGGGGCTGTTAGCGGGAACATTGTCAAAAATTGCACAATTCCAAGCTCTGGTGACGAAACTATCATAGAAAAAACATAAAGTGGACCAAATAGTGCAATCATTACCACTCCGAAATATGAGCTAGCTTCTTTTGCTGTTGGAAAAATACCACCAATTGCAACCAGCGCTCCAGTGTAAAGCAGGAATCCAAGTGCAAATATTATTGCTCCAAACGCCATCCTAACCCAATCAATCTCGATTTCAGATAGTAAATCAGTAATCATTTTAGTTAATTCTGGCGCTCGCTCTTTGGCAACTAAAAAAGCAATGAATATTGGAATTATAATGACTAAACATTGTACTAAAGCTAAAACTATTAAAGCTAGAATTTTTCCGATAATTACTGTCTTGGCAGTGACGGTAGTAAGCAGCATCTCAATGACGCGATTTTCTTTTTCCTCAATTGTAGTGTTTAGCATCTGGTTTCCGAATACTGCCATCATCAGATAAAACAATACCAAGAAAACTGCTGGTGCAATCATTTTTTTAATTGGATCGTTAATTTCGCCATCTTTGTATGTCGTGAGCGATGTTTTGAAGTTGCTATTTATGGCCGCTAGCTGATTTTCGTTGACAGATTGGCTTACAGATTGAGTTAAGATTGTTGAAGCAATAGAGTTGTAGCGTTCATTTTTAAATAAACCAACATCTTTGGCTGTAATTTCAATATTACCTTGGTTGATTTCCTCGGGATAGACTATCGCTGCGTCAATTTCTCCTTGCTGGGCTTTTTTGGTTGAGGTGTCGGCACTGTCAGAGATTGTTCCGCCAAAAGCTTGAACAATTTCAGGTTTCACTAAGCCGGATTTGTCGATAACTTCTAAACTAATCTTCTCTTCTCGAGCTTCAGCAGCTGCGTCGCTGGAGGCTTTGTTGGAGAAGTATATTATCACTCCAATCAAGCCTATGACTACCGGGAAAGATATAGCCGCTATCCAAAAAGTGCGCTTTTTTAATGTTCGTTTGATTTCGAAGTTTAAAACCGTTGATAGATTATGCATACATTTCCTCCAGAGAGTGATTGCCGTAAATTTTCACAAATATATCATCAAGCGATGCGCCGTCGTGTCGCCCTTTTACCTCTTCTATTGAGCCGTATTCCGCTGCGACGCCATCTTTTAGTAGGATAATTCGATCGCACAACCTTTCGACTTCCTCCATGTGGTGAGTTACTAATATTATCGTCGCTCCAGATTGTTTTTGTTCCTCGATAATGTCCATTAGTAATTTGCGGTTTACCGGGTCAAAGCCTTTGGTTGGTTCGTCTAAAATTAATAAATCAGGATTATTCATGACGGTTACGCCGAGCTGAACTTTCTGCTGTTGTCCACCTGATAGTTTGCCAATTTTAACCTTAGCTTTATCCTTAAGGTCAACTCTTTCAAGGTATTTGATTGACCAATCCTTAGCATCTGATGCAGTCATACCCTTTAGTTTTCCGAAATAAACCATAACATCTAAAACTGGCTCATTTTTATAAAGACCTCTCTCTTCGGGAAGGTATCCAAGAGTGGTTTTACTGGATACACTAAAAGGTTTTCCATTTAGTAATAGTTCACCGGATGTTGGCATATAGACGCCGAGTAGCGATCTCAATGTTGTGGTTTTTCCTGAGCCGTTCGAACCTAAAAGTCCAAAAGTTTCACCTCTTTTAACTTGAAAAGTTAAGTCATTGACGGCAGTGAAGGAGCCAAACTTTATAGAGAAATTTTTAATATCAATGATATTGTCATCGTTTTTCTTCTTCATGGTTTTGATTATAAAAAAAAACGATTAAAAGTCAAAATGTAAGTAGCTAATTTTAAGGTATAATATAAGTATATGACAGAGAGAAAAGCACTTGAATTTACAATTAAAAAACGACTCGATGGTCGACATGGTCGTACTGGGTTAATAAAAACTCCGCACGGCGAAATTAAAACCCCGGCTTTTATTCCGGTCGGAACTCAGGCTACGTTAAAATCCTTAACTCCGGAGCAGTTGCAGCAGACTGGTGCGCAGGCTTGCTTGGTGAATGCCTATCATCTTTATTTGCGTCCGGGGCATGATTTGATCGACAAAATGGGAGGCGTTCATGAGTTTATGAATTGGAGCGGTCCAACATTTAGCGATAGCGGTGGTTTTCAAGTTATGAGTTTAGGTGTTGGATTTAAAAAAGTTGTCGATATGACCGGCGATAAGGCTGAAAATGTTACCTCTAAAAAAGATAAACTAGCGACAATCGATGATGACGGGGTGACCTTTAAATCACATTTAGACGGCAGCTATCACCGACTTGACGCCGAAACGTCAATGAGGATTCAACATGGTATTGGAGCTGATATCACTTTTGCCTTTGACGAGTTGACTACTTTACATCATGATTACAACTATCAGATTGAGTCTCTAGAGCGAAGAACTCACCCATGGGCTATCCGGAGTTTAGAGGAGCATAAAAAGCTGAATGCTGAGCGATCTCATCGTCCACCTCAGGCTCTTTTTGGTGTGGTTCAGGGTGCAAATTATGAAGATTTGAGGCGTAAATGCGCGAAGTTTTTGGGTGCAATGGACTTTGATGGTTTCGGTCTCGGCGGTGCTCTTGAGAAAGAAAAGATTGGTGAAATTGTCGGCTGGATGGCTGATGAATTGCCAGAAGATAAACCTCGTCATATGCTAGGGATTAGTGAGCCTGATGATATTTTTGCTTGCATAGAAAATGGGGCTGATACTTTTGACTGCGTCTCCCCTGCTCGAGTTGGTCGAAATGGCGCTCTTTATACTAAGTTTGGCCGAGTTAATATAAAGCGTGCTGAATTTAAGGATGACCCGAATCCGTTTGATGAATCTTGCGATTGTTATACATGCATGAATTATTCCCGGGCATATTTACATCACCTTTTCCGGGCTAAAGAATTACTGGCAAACACTTTAGCTACTATTCATAACGAGCGATTTATCGTCAAGCTAGTCGATGATATTCGAGAAAGCATTGAAAATGACACTTTTGATGAATTTAAAAAACAATTTTTATCAGATTATTATCAAAAAATCAATAAATAGTCTATAATTAATATCATGAAAGTAAAGATTGAAATAGATACAAAAACCTTTGTTCGTTTTTGGTTGGTAGTCCTTGGTTTCGTACTTGCCGGACTTATGGTTTATTCAGCTAGAACAGCATTGATTATTATTGGAATTGCTTTTTTCTTGGCTATGGCTTTAAATACTCCGGTTGGAAAGTTAGCTAAGTTGCTTCCAGGAAAAAGCCGAGTTGGCGGAACGGCAATTGCCTTTTTGACCGTGGTGACAATTATCACTGGTTTTGGTATAACAGTCGTTCCTCCTATAATCGAGCAGTCTGCTAGACTAGCTCAAACGATACCTGGAGTTGTCGAAGACATTAGTCAACAATGGAGTGGACTGAATGATTTTATCGACAACAACGGACTTCGACCTCAGATGGACAGTGCTATAAATTCAATTAGCGAGCAAGCTTCTGGCTGGGCGGCAAATGCGGGAAGCACTATCATTAGTAGTGTTGGATCTTTTGCTGCGTTTTTGACTGCAGGATTGTTGGTTTTAGTTTTATCATTTTTGATGCTAGTAGAAGGTCCAGTTTGGATTCAGCGATTGTGGAAACTCTACTCTGACAAGGAAAAAATGGAAAACCATAAGCAGTTAGTGGACAAGATGTATAATGTCGTCACTGGTTATGTGGTTGGACAGCTAATAGTTTCTTCAATAGGTGCATTAGCGGCCGGCTTGGTGGTATTTATATTGAGTATGGTATTCCCAGAAATACCATCTAATCTTTCTATGCCGACTATCGCCATTACCTTCCTATTGTCTTTGATTCCAATGTTCGGGGCGACTATTGGCGGAGCTTTAGTGACCCTACTACTAGCGTTTAATAATCTAACTGCGGCAGTTGTATATGTTATCTACTTTGTGATTTATCAGCAAATTGAAAATAATGTAATCTCGCCACATGTTCAAGGAAAAAGCCTTGAGCTATCTGCCCTAACAGTTTTGGCTTCCGTGACTATAGGTATATATATGTTTGGCCCAGCCGGGGGTATTATTGCAATCCCTATAGCTGGATGTTGCAAAGTTCTACTGCAAGATTACTTGAAGCGTGCGAAAACCAAGCGGCAGCAAGGTTCGCAGTCGGTTAGTAAATTAGTAAAAAAGATTACGGCGAACAATAAAGCCTAAATAAAAATCCCCGAGTATTTCGGGGATTTAATTTTATTTATAACTCCAGATTGTTCCGTTTGGAGTATCTTTGATTGTTATTTTGAAATTTGATTCAATTTCTTCTCGCAAGGTATCGCTGGTTTCCCAATCTTTATTTTCGCGAGATCGCTCCCTTTCCAGGATTTTAAGTTTGGCGTTTTCTGGGATATCGGGAGTTTTTGACAGTAAGTCTAGACCTAAAGTATCATCAATTAATGTCAAGAATTCCACGAAAGATGTTTTATCAATTTCATCAATCTTAGATTTATTGATTTTATCAAATACATTATCTACAAAAGCTAGCGCCTCGGGAGTATTTAGGTTGTTGGATATTTTTTCCAAAAACACACCTTTATCTGCTAATAGGCTAACGGTTTTTTCTTTTTGTGGATGAATCTGCCATCTTAAACTAGCTACATTTTGCCAATTCACAAGCCTATTATGAGCCGACTCGGCTAGTTCAAAACTAAAATTTGTTGGTTTTTGGTAGTTTGACTGCAGAACCAGTAATCTAAAAGCAAGTGGGTCAACTCCGCGTTTTATTAAATCTTCAAGCGTAAAGAAGTTACCTAGACTTTTACTCATTTTTTTGCCGTCTACTAAAATATGTTCATTGTGGACGAAATATTTAGCATAAACATCCTCTCCAAGCGCCGTGCTTTGAGCGATTTCATTTTCATGATGCGGGAATTTTAAATCAATACCGCCAGTGTGAATGTCGAAAGGCTGACCTAATTCCCCGGAGCTCATTACAGAACATTCAATATGCCATCCTGGGCGACCAGATAGGTCTTGGTTGTTAATATTAAATTCCCAGAAAGGCTCTCCTTCTTTTGCTTTTTTCCATAGCGCAAAATCGTGAGCGGTATCTTTATCATACTCATCGCTATTTACGCGAGAGTTACTGGTGTTAGATTCTGTAATCTCAACCAGTTGGCCGTATTTTTTACCTTTATTTTTGTAGGCTTCTATACTAAAATATATCCCATCTTCGGCTATATAGGCTATATTATTGTTTACTAAATCAGTGATGAGTTTTTTCATTCCGTCGATGGTTTTTTGGTCGGTTGCTCGAACAAATTTTATATCTTCGAGCTTGTTGCCAACTTTTTTCATGTCTTCGAAAAAGAACTCGCTGTAGTAGATAGTGCTTTTTTGGAGTGCTGCCTTGGCGTCTAGGTTTGGGTATTCGGCTGCTGACTTCTTGATGGTTTTATCATCAACATCAGTTAAATTCATTACATGCTGAACATTAAAATCTAGCGCCTTAAGCGTCCTACGAAGGGTGTCTGCAACTATGAATGCGCTCAAGTTTCCAATATGAACCCTGTCGTATACTGTTGGTCCACAACTATAAATTCGAACTGAAGAATTATCTATCGGTTTAAAATCTTCAACTTGGTTTTTTAGGCTATTGTAAATTTTCATTCTCAACCTCATTCAGCAGTTTATCGACTGCAGAAATTAATTCTGGATAAATATTTTGATAAGATTCGTATATTCGAAAACCTGCAGCATAGGGATGTCCACCTCCGCCGAAGTACCCGGCTAGCGTATCGGCAATTGGTTGGTTTGAGCGAATTCTTGCGGTTAATTTACCATCTGGATAGGTTTTAATGACGATATTTACTTCAACTCCCTCGACCAGTCTTAATTCTTCCCCGATTAGTGCGCCAGGATTATATTGATCACTATAGTCTTTAATTTCATTCCAAGGAATATTAACTACGGCTAGCTTACCACCTAAGTGATATTCCACCCTGGATATCAACTGACCTTTGTATTGCAAGATTTCTGGGCTCTTTTTCATGAATTCTCGACGCGAGTTTTCAATAGCTGGTATATTAGCTCCAGAATCCACTAGTTCGCCAACTCTTTTGAATGTTTCGCTAGTTACATTCTCTGTTGTTAACCCTAGGCTGTCGCTTAATATAGCAATCACTAAGGAGTCTGCTGTTTCACTGTCGATCTCCCATTCTCTGGATTTTGATATTTCAAATACTAGTTCGCCAGTTGCAGTAAAATGTCGAGATATTAGCTCGGCTGAAAAATCAAAATCCATTGTGCTGGTGTGATGATCAAAAACGACTACTGGATTTTTATTTAGAAAGCTGGATATAGCAGGATTGTCTGTGCTTTTAGACATTAATATTTTAGATGTAGTGTCAACTATTATCGCAAGGTCAGAGTTGAAATCAAAATCTTGACTAACTCTATCCCAGCCTTTTATATATCGCAGGTATTTTGGGATATCAACCGGACAATGTAGTGAAACTTTTTTGCCTAGCTTTACTAAAATGCCTTCAAGACCAACAGCCGTACCTAAACTGTCTCCGTCGGGATTTTCTGCCTGAATTATAACGATATTGTTTGCTTTTTCGATTCTTTCGATAGCTGAGATTTCACTAGATGTTAGTTCCATTATAAAATCTTCCTTCCTTCCAGTGCGTGCGATAGAGTTATCTGGTCGGCGTATTCCAGATCAACCCCAACAGGAATTCCGCGCGCTAGACGGGTTAACTTAACGTTAATTTGGTTTTCTTGTAGGAATTTCTGTAGAAATAGCGCCGTAGATTCGCCTTCGACACTAGCGTTTGTTGCGATAATAACTTCTTCTACTTTGTCATCTTGAATTCGTTTTGCTAGTTCTGGGATGTGAAGTTGTTCTGGTCCAATCCCGTCAATCGGGCTAATCGCTCCACCTAGCACATGATAAGTGCCATTAAATTGACCAGTTTTTTCCAGAGCAATAATATCAAGAGGTTCCTCAACTACTGCGATTATTTGCTTGTTTCTGGACGGGTCGCTATATAGAGGCGACACCTCATCCTCTGGATTTATCAAGGCGTAAGTTATTGGACAGGTTGCGACGCCACTAGGCAGGTCTTTGATTGCTTGAGCGATATTTTCGACTCGATTCTTTTGAGATTTCAAAAGAAAGTACGCGTAACGTTCTGCGGTACGCGCACCAACACCCGGTAGTCTTCCGAGTTCATCGATAACCTTAATTAGCGCCTTTGGTAATAGGCTGGACATTAAAATCCTAGATTGCCAAGACCGCCCATCATTGGCTTCATTTTTTCAGCAGCAATTTCTTGTGCTTTCGCGTTGCCGTCGCGAATAGCAGCTTCAATCCATCCCTCTAGTTCTTCGATATCGTCAAGGTCAACATATTTAGGATTGATTTTGATGTTTTCGACTTTTAGCTCACCATTAACAGTAACTTCAACGGCTGGATCGTCGTCTTCACCGCCTGCAGCTACGACAACTTTTTGCTTCTTTAGTTCTTTCTGAATTTTTTTCATTTGATTCAGCATTTTCATTTGGTCAAAAGCCATTTTATTAATTCTCCCTATTTTTGCTTATAGTATATATTATAGCTTAATTTGATGATTTTTTATAGATATAGAATCGATCAGCATTTTGTTTTGCTGGGTTTGTAAGTATTGATGATAATTCTAAGTCTTTTGATGCTATTTGTTGATCTGATATTACGATTTGACTGTCTATTAGTTCTTGAGGTTGATCGATATAGGTAAAGTTTTTAGATTCTTTAGCAACTATTTTATAGAAATCCTGCTGATTTTTATCCTGAATATATAGGAATGTATCTGACTTTGCTGGATTTTTAGTTTTAGCAAAGGAGTTTATTATGCTAATATCCTTTGAAAAAACACTGTAAACTCCCGACTGATATCGGTAGCCGTTGGTGAAGCGTTCGATACCTGTAAACGTTAGTCCACTAATCAAGATTGCTAGTGGCAAGAGTCCAGTCAATCTAGCGTATGGGTTTTGAGGGAAGATTCCATACCATAATTTTATTAATGTCTGTAGTCCAGTCGCCATTAATATTACAGACGGAATAAAAATAGCTACGGTCAAAGACGGGTTGATGATTAGGATTGGAATTAATAGGATTATCCAAGCGCCGACGATATAGCTTTTGATTGAGTGGTAGTTTTTTATTAAATTCACTACTCCGATTAGCATTAAAGCTAGGGTTCCAAGTCCAAAAACCGGTGCCAGGATCTCACCATTTACTGGCTGGAAAAAGTTAAAAAATTGGCCTGATAAATTTTTTATATTATCTAGTAGATTGAATCCATTTGTTGGTATGCCTAGAAGCTTTAGGATAGCTGAAGGGCTATTGAAGGCCGCGTAAAAGAGCGGAGATAGAGCCAGAACTCCGAAAACTCCAGCACCTAGTGCTGCTTTTTTATTTATTGACTTGAATGTAAACCGTAATTTTGGATGTAGCAGTAGAACGCCACCCAGTATTAAAATTATATAAATACTCAAAGGCGTGTAAATGCTTAAAGCTAAAGAAAAAGCTAATAATATTTGCCAAAGTGGCTGGAGGTTGGTTTTTTTAGATATTAAAGTTGCAAATAATAAAATTGCAACCGGCCAAAAAACCATCATTATCTGACCGGTTCCAGATTGAGATATTAAGATAAATTGACTTGTGGCTACGGTTAATACGCTGGCTAAAACTGCTACGTTTGGCTTGAACCAAATCTTCAAAAGACGAAACAGCATAAGTGCTGAAATAAACCCTATGATCAACGCGCTCAGTTTAATTGATAGGGTTGTGATACCTAGGGTTGTTATGCTTGCTAATTGTAGAGCTCTAAACGGAGCATTTATAACAGTTTCAGCTGGCGGAAAATTATCATCGAGTAGCCTGTAAGTGTCTACTATCTCCTGCTGTTCGCTGAGTGTTACTCCGCCAGGAGCTATCAGACCTGCGATTGCCAATGTGATTCCGAGAACCGCAAAAGCTAGAATGTAGCCTATGATAAAGCGCCATTTATAGATAAAAAGTTTAGTTATTCGTTTTTTCATAATTAACTTATATTATAGCACAAAAAATACCTTGAGCGATTTATTCATGGGTTCGATCAAGCGACATAAAACGTAGTCTCTCAGGGTGGAAGTAAAGCTGAACTCTTCCGACCGGACCATGACGGTGCTTGGCGATAATCAAATCTGTAATATTAGCTAAATCTGGATTGTCTGGCTCATAGTATCCAGGTCGATACAGGAATGATACCATATCGGCATCCTGCTCGATAGATCCAGATTCTCGAAGATCTGAAAGTTGCGGAATTGGCGGAGTTCTAGTTTCAACGGTACGGCTTAGCTGACTCAGTGCGATGACCGGCACGTTTAACTCCCTGGCAACAAGCTTCAACCCTCGTGATATTTCTGAAACTTCTTGAACACGGTTGCCGTTATATCGTCCAGTGCCTTCCATGAGCTGTAGGTAGTCGATTACTATCAATCCAAGTTCACCGTTATGTGCAGCGCGCCGAGCTTTGGTTCTTAGAGATAGTACGTTTAGACCTGGTTGATCATCGATGAAAATTGGAGCTTCAGCCATTTCCCCCATTGCCTCTGATAGCTTTGAAAAATCCTCATCTGTCAAATTTCCTGTTCGGATATTCCAGCTGTCAACTCCACTGGCATCTGCCAGCATACGATCAACTAGCTGTTCTTTGCTCATCTCGAGCGAGAAAAATAGAACTGATTTTTTGGCTATTGTTGCGACATTGTAAGCTAGGTTGGTGACGAATGTTGTTTTACCCATGGCCGGACGAGCGGCAAGAATAATTAAGTCCGAAGGTTGTAGTCCTGCCGTCATATTATCTAGATCTCGATAGCCGGTTGTAATACCCCTCAGAGTTCCCTTATTCTTGTGGAGCTCGTCGATACGGTCAAAGCTTTCTGTTAGAATTTCTTCGATACTGGTCAAATCTTGTTTTAGTGATTGATCTGACACATTGAAAAGTTCAGCTTCAGCTTGCCCTAGAAGCTCTGGGATTGAATTATCTTCATTGTAGCCCAGCTCAGATATGTCGGCGCTAGCCTTGATAAGTCGACGTCGAACTGCAGTTTGGGCGACCATTTCAGCATAGGCGGTGGCATGCGCTGCCGTG
>JBHAEP010000005.1:0-13500 GCA_041855665.1 Nanosynbacteraceae bacterium | reverse complement strand
CTAGTCAAAATGGATTAAACGATAATCAGCAAGCTAATCAAACTCAATCTCCAGCCCAACCCAAACAGAACCCTTATCAAAGAACTCACTCTCAAACACATGCCGCCCCTACTCAGGAGCAGTGGAAGCAGTATCATAGCGCATGGCAGGAATATTATCAGAAGTACTACGAGAGGTATTACGTTGGTCAGGTTCACGAAGCCAATAAAACCATTCAGCAGCAGGCTAGCGAAGAGATTAATAAACGAACCGCCGACCTTCAGGCTGCCCTAGAGAAAGAGCGCGAAAGAAATTCTCAGGTTCAAGATCAAGGCTTAACCCAAGCTGACGCTATGGACGAGTTGCGCAATTCTTTGCGAGGTAAAGTCAAAAACCAAGCGAGCAAGGTGGCTAAAAGTCGACACTTTAAACCGATACTAGCAGCAGTGATTGTGATGATGGTGATTGGATTTTTGCAGTATAACCGCGCAATTTTTGCTACAGTTTCAGCGTATATTTCGCCTGGAAAATCATCCCCTGAAAGTATTGTCGTGAGTAGTAATGCTCCAGTTGAGGTTGGTCCCGAGAATAAGATTATTATTCCGAAAACTAATGTCGAGGCGCCAGTTCATTATGGAGTTGGCAACGATCATGATTCTCAAATGAAAGCCATGGAAACTGGAACTGCGCATTTTGCCATCCCTGGCGCAAACAGTGTTCCTGGCCAGATTGGAAATACTGTTGTCGCTGGTCATTCAAGTAACGATGTTTTTGCTTCGGGAGCCTATAAGTTCGTGTTTGTTCAGAATGAAAAGCTAGATGCTGGCGACGTAATCTATATGCACTACAATGGAATTCGCTACACCTACACGATCACTAAAAAAGAAGTAGTTATGCCGACTCAGGTTGATAAATTAACCTATCAAACAGATAAGCCAGTCTTAACGCTTATTAGCTGTGTTCCACTTGGCACTGCTGAAAAAAGGTTATTGATTACAGCCGAGCAAGTGAGCCCGAGTCCTAGTGAAGCTAAGCCGCAGTCCGATAATTCTGATACCGCTAGTGCTGAAGGTGCGTCAATTCCAGGTACGGAACCAACTGTGCTAGAGAGATTATTCGGTGCTTAAATTATAGAAATTCATAAAATAAACTCCACTAAGTAGGTGGAGTTTATTCTTTAGTGAGTGAAGTGACTATTGCTTCGAGAGGTTTATTTTTGTTCCAGAGCCAATAGCAGGCAGATTTTGCAGCTACTGAACCCCGCCAAATTCGCATTGGCTCATTCCATTCTTGGGTTATAACTTTCCCGTTGTATGCAGAGAACATCAAATCTCTATGCAGGACTTGAATTGCCACTGGGTAGCTCAAGGTGAATTTATGCAGCGCCTCGACAAGATGTAGTACATGCATAGAGAATGTTAAAACTTTAGGAAAATATGTTAGCTGAAAAAGTTTTTGTAGTTGAGCAAAAGATAACACTAATAGTGTGTTTTCCCTTTCGGCAATGATATCGATATCGGTTTTGATTAAGTCAAATGCATCGCGACTTATGGTGATCGGTTTCTGATTGTCTTGTAGGAAATCGGTGTACAGTATTGCTGTTTCGCTGTTTCTTCCAGCATCGCCAATCATTAGTATTCCGTCAGCCCATTCACCCATAGCTCTCAACTCTAGCTGAGATTGTTTGGATAGGCCACCAGATGGATTACTGGCTCCGAAAACTATATCCGTCATTGTTTTTGGTATAGTTTTCTTTAAACTATCTGGCAGAAAAACTTTACTGTAGCCTACTCCGTTTTTGTTTGCAGTGTCATAAGCTTCGGCAACTCCAGCAAACCCCAGTTTATTGCCGCCGAGTATAAGTAAGCGTCCAGCCTGACTCTTTTGTTCTGGTTTACTCCAGGCTATATCTGGAAAAAGTGGTTTAGTAGCGATTTGTTGTTGCCAGTACGAAGGTTTTGTCGTCATTTGCATTCATTTCATAGCTAATATTTTTGCGCTCAATAACAATTTTCCACCCATTCTCAAGTGCTAAATCAAGAAGCTCAGTAGTCGGGTTGAATGCTATTGGGTTATCTACTATCCCTAGCATTCCTCGATCGCCATTGCTGTCGCCGACCGCATAGCTTCCTTCTAGAGTTAGGTTGTTTTCTTCGACAATCTTTTTGAGAATCGCGTCTTTGCCTGTATGGGTTTTGTAGGTTTTTCCGGTAAAGAATTCATCGCCACGTTCCCATTTTTGACCAATCCAATAGTCGAAGTTGTATTTTTTAGCAAACGGCTCGACTAATTCAGTTTGTGAGCCGCTAATTGCAACCGTAAAATAACCTTCATCCTGAAGTTTCTTTAATAGTCTTGTGGTATAAACGTAGATATTTTCAGCTTTTTTAGCAATAACTTGCCTGGCAGCCTCTTCATAATCCGCGATTCGTAGGTTGGAAATATAGCCATCAAGTCCATTGACTACGAACATGTCGAATTCTTCAAAGGCATTTCCGTGAATTCTATGTCGCCATTGACGGTGTTTTACTGTAGCTTCTTCGGCTAAATCTTCGGGTACTTTACCCATTTTGTAAAGTTCATAAAAAACTTCTCGATAAAGACCGCTTCGAAATAAAGTTCCATCAATGTCAAATGCTGCAACGGGGCGTCGTTTTTCTGTATCTGTCATAGTCAACCTTTCTGTTATAAAAAGTATACTAATTATAAAGAAAAAGTTGAATTTTGACAAGTTTATTTCATTAAGTCAAGCTCGATGCTTACAGGGCAATGGTCGCTACCCATGACGTCGGCATGAATCTTAGGGTTTTTGACTTTAGGTGTTATATCCTCGCTTGCCATCCAATAATCTATGCGCCAGCCAACATTTCTTGCTCGTGAATTTGCCCAGTGAGTCCACCAAGTATAAGCTCCGATTTTATCTGGAAATTCTTTTCGGAAGGTGTCGGTAAAGCCGGCATCGATAAATGCCTGAAAACCATTTCGTTCTTCTGTCGTGAAGCCGTGTTTGCCGACATTTGCCTTTGGATTTGCTAGATCGATTTCATTATGGGCAACATTTAAATCGCCGCAAAAAACAACAGGCTTGGCGTTGCCATATTTTCCGCTTTCCAAACCCTTGACGTAGTCAAGGAATGCTGGATCCCACTGTTGTTCACGAAGTGCGATTCTACTTAGGTCCCCTTTACTGTTTGGCGTGTACACTGTCACTACCCAGAAATCGTCAAATTCTGCAGCAATTACTCGCCCTTCAAGGTTGGGGTTGCCGTAATTGTCACCGACGACATTGTGTTTTTCGATAATATCTTCTGGAAATCCATCTTTATACTGAAGTGCTGGTTTTTTGCTGAAAATAGCCGTTCCTGAATAACCTTTTTTCTCTGCGCTAAAAAAATGTTCGTGGTATTCTGGCAGATCAAGCTCGACTTGATCGCGATTAGCTTTTGTTTCCTGTAAACATAGAATGTCTGGCTGATGTTCGGTTATAAATTTTTGAAAATCGCCTTTTTTGATTACGGCGCGAATGCCATTTACGTTCCAAGAGTATAATTTCATAGATTTATTATATCAAAAAATTACAATATTTTATATTGATAAAAACATGAAAATATTGTATTATTTAAAAATAGGAAATTCTATATAAGGGGTTTCCTTAGTTTTCTTGTTCGTTTATTTGCTTTTAGCAAATTGTACCTTACTAGATAGGAGTATTGCTATGACTAGCTCACTTGATTCACGTATTGTTAATGACGGTTGGCAGGAAGTTAATCCGGTGCTGATATCAGGTCTTGAGGAGGCTCTTAAGATTGTTCGTAGGAGTAAGGTTCAGAGCACCGGTGTCAAGATTGAGGTGCCTGAAGGCATTGCTAAGTTTAAATTAGCTAAACGCCCTTCAACTGTGGTTAACCTAAGTGATCTGACGATTTATTTCATTAAGGTGCCCGGTAAGTCGGATGTCGGTGGTTTTTATTCCATTGAAAGATTTATTGTTTATGAAAACAATAACGAAAGGAATTACCCAGTAAAGTGTGAACTGAGGGAATTTGTCGACAAGAATCGTAATCGATCAGTATGGTGTATTCGTCTAACTGGTGGGTCCGGATATCGTGTGAAGATCGATCGCCATAATCGAAATGGAGTTTATCTTTCAGGTCGTAGTCTATAGCATCCACCTAATAACCCCCTGGATTTATTTCCAGGGGGTTTTTCTTTTTTTGGGTTAGCGATAATTTTTTAGAGCCTTAGCGGACTCGCGATCATGTTGGCGTCTTTTGAGTGTTTCACGCTTGTCGTGTAGTTTTTTACCTTTTCCTAGAGCGATGACAAGCTTTATATATTTTCGATTAGTCAAAAGTCGCAATGGAACAATCGTCATCCCTTTTTGCTTATTAGCAATCATCTGATCAATTTCTTTCCTCTTTGCTAAAATCTTCCTTGGGCTTGTATCGATTGTGCGAGCATTTGGATTGTTTTTTTCATTATTTTTAAGGCTGAAACTGGCGTTATTTAGCCATAATTCTCCATTTTTTATAGATATAAAACTACCCTTTAATTGAACGTGTCCATCCCGTGCTGCGCGAACTTCCATACCTGTTAAACTCAATCCAACTTGAAGATCGTCGCCGAGTTGGTAGTCAAATTTAGCGCGACGATTAACGATAGTTCCTGCTGTATTTTTTCTAGATTTATTAGAAGTCATTATAGTTATTTTAACAGATTTTTGCAGGCTTCATAAAGTTCTTTGGCTGATTTATCCCAAGAGAATTTTTGAGCTTGAGGGATACCTTGTTTGTGTAGCTCTTGTCTTAGTTTAAAATCATCAAGTTCTTTGACTTTTTGAGCAAAATCTTCTGGACTGTCAGGGTTGGCAAAAAGTGCACCATTTCCGCCAACTTCACGAAAAATCTCCATGTCGCTAGCTACAGCTGGAACCCCAAGAGATAGAGCTTCGATAAGCGGTAATCCAAAACCTTCAGATTTGGACGCAAAAACCATGGCAGAATTATCGAGGAGTAGTTTTTTATACTGTTCATCACTAACTCCATTGTGAAAAAATATATTGGAGTTTTTGGGCTGAATTTTTTCTAGTTCGGACTGTCTGTCGGGTGATATTTTGCTGAGTAAATGTAAAGTTTTGTCTGGTAGAAGATCCATCATTTTTATGAGAGTTTCGACGTTTTTGTGTGGTAAAAACGCTCCTATGTAGATAAGATTTTTGATTTTTTGGTCTCTGATTTGATTTTTGGGTGTATCTTTTGAGAAGCTTTCAGCTGAATTCGACACTATTATGATTGGTCTTTTGGTGAGTTTGGTTGCAATAATTTCTTTGGCGCTGGTTTTTGATACCGTAGCGACAATATCGGCAGAATTCAACGCTATTCTCCCTGGTATGTAGGTAGTGTGGTAAAGTTTCCAGCCAAGCCTTATGATAGGTGGCAAAAAGCTGGGTGGTGTGTTGATTTTATAGTAAGTGGTGTCTTGCTGAGTAAGTATTAATTTAAACTTCCTACCCCAACCTCCCATTGATTGCAGTGGTGAAAATACTACGTCTGGATTAAATTTATTTAATATCAGCCCAGAAAAAGGTTCTTTAAATGATGTTGGTTTATGTATTTTTACGAATTCAGCATCTTTAGGTAGTAGCTTTTTTTGAGATTCATCAGATATTAAAAAAGTTACCGGCGTTATATTTACTAAAGCTCGCGCAAGCTCTGAGGAATAGCGACTAAGTCCGTCGGGCGAATCGGGTCGAATGTAGCGTGCATCAAAGAATAGTTTCATGCTTTTATTATACCAAAGCAAAGTTTTAGTTTTTAATCCGTTTAATTGATGTTTTTAACTAATGCTTGAAAATCTGCTATAATGTTTTCCATGAAGATTTTAATCGCTGCAGACTTGCATTATCCGACAATCAATGGCGTAGCTACTTTTAGCCGAACTTTAGCAAAAGGCTTGGCTGAGCGTGGGCATGATGTTTTGGTGATTGCACCTAGTCAGACTGGCAAGAAATACAAAGAAATTGACGATAATTATCCTATTTTTAGAACTGTTTCTGTGCCTTTTCCTTTTTATCAAAATTTTCGTATTTCATTGAACCCTAGCCGTGAAGTGAAAAAGATTATTGATGAATTTGATCCAGACGTGATTCATATCCAGATGTTGATGTGGATCGGTCAGGCGGCGATGAAATATGGAAACAAACGCGGAATTCCGATTGTTAGTACTAATCATGCGATGCCAGAAAACTTAATGGATAATATGAAGCTTCTAGCTCCAGTCGCCAAGCCAATCAACTACATGCTAAAGGAATATGGCCGTCGTTTTCACTCTAAATCAGACGTCGTAACTATGCCAACTCAGTCGGCGATTGACATGTTTAATGTCAAAATGGAGAAGCCGATTCGAGCAGTGTCTAACGGCATTGATCTGAGCCGTTTTTATCCAGATAATGTCGAGGATGAACTTTATGAAAAATTTGATATACCTAAGGATAAAAAACTAGTTAGTTATATTGGTCGATTGGATGCCGAAAAGCACCTTTCGGTTTTAGTGAAGGCGTTTCATAAAATTCACCACAAACATGACGCTAATCTTTTGATTGTTGGCTCTGGAACTGATGAAAATAACTTAAAGTTTTTGGTTCGCGAACTTGGCATCAATGATAAGGTTATATTTACCGGTCGTGTTACCGACGACGAAATTGCGAAGCTTCATCGCATTGGTACCGTTTATTGCATGCCTTCTCCTGCCGAACTTCAAAGTATAGCGACTCTCGAAGCTATGGCCAGTGGTCAGCCAATTGTTGCCGTGGATGCTGGTGCTTTGGCTGAGCTGTGTCAAAATGATATTAATGGATTCCTGTGTCCAAAAGATGGGATTGAGGAAATTTCTGAGGGTATTGATAAGATTTTGTCGGATGATAACCTTCGCGAAGATTTTAGTAAAAAATCAATTGAAATTGCTAGCCGACATGATCTGCAGTATACTCTGGATTGTTTTGAAGAAATATATCGCAATATTTTAGATTAAAATAACTAAAATAAATAAGCCCCAATTCAGGGCTTATTATTTTTTGATGAATTTTTTGATGCTGTCGGCTACTTCCTTCGGAGTTTCGTAGTGGGTTAAATGGCCGACATTTTCGATGATTGTTAGTTTTGAATTTTTAATATCTTGATTTAGATTTTTTATATCTTTTACGGGCACGAGCTGATCTTTGTCACCTCCAATTAAAAGCGTAGGTGTTGTGATTTTTTTGGCAACGTCGCCGACGCAGTTTTTTGTTGAAGTTATGAAAATATCCAATAGAGTCTTGGGATTTTGGAAATTACTGAAGTATTGACGATGTTGATCGATGATGAATTTTTTAATCTTCTTATCCTTAGTTTTTGTCATCACTAGACTAGTGATATCAGTGGAAAGTTGCATTCCGAGCCATTTTCTGGCAAAATTTTCCGGTAAAATGCTACCTATTTTGTAATATAAAATTGCTAAATTAGTCAAAAATCGGTCTGATCCAGATAATGCGGGTTTAGCGATTGGATTAACTAGAATTAATTTTGAAATCATCTCTGGATTTTTTTGAGCAAAATGACTAGTGATAATACTTCCAAAAGAATGTCCAAGTAGCACGGGATTGTTTTTGAGGTTTAAGTTTTTTATATAATTTTCCAGCCACTTAACATAATCTTCGATGCTATAATCTGGCAATATTTCACCATCCCCGAAGCCTGGTAAATCAGGAATAAATATATTTGCTTCTTTTGGTAGGTTTTTTGCAATTAAATTCAGTCCATGATGAGTGCCGCGGAAACCGTGAATTAATACTATATCCATATCTTATGATTATATCACGGACTTTTTGCCTTCCCTGTTATAATAAAAGAATGATCGCAGATATTACAATTACCGAAAAATCTTTTGGCATGAAGGAGCTCTTTAGCGCTATTCGGTTTAGTATTGAAGATGGCGAAAAAGTTGGTGTTGTTGGTCGAAATGGTATTGGTAAGTCAACTCTTTTTGGGATTTTAAGCGGAAATGATAAGGACTTTACCGGTGAGATTATTTTTAAAAAAGGAATTACGATAGCTAGCACCGCGCAGGAACATCACGGTCTTGGTGAAGCATCAGTGATGGAATATATATTATCGGGGCTTCCTGAATATTCGGAATTAAAGAATATTATCGACACTTATCCAGAGAAAATGGGCGACGATTTAAAAATGATCGAGCGATTTACTGAGGCGCTGACTAGGTTTGACGACAAGGGATTTTATCTTGTCGAAGCGAAGATTGAGGAGGAGTTAAAGAAGCTTCAGCTTGAAGGTTTTGGTTCGCGGAAAATATCATCTTTGTCTGGTGGTCAAAAACGCATGATTGAGATTGTAAAAATTATGCATGCGAATGCACATTTGGTTTTTATTGACGAGCCAACAAACCACATGGATTATATCGCGAAAAAACAATTTATAGATTGGATGACTAGTGAGGAATCGAGCAAAATAGCTATGCTGGTTATTACTCATGATCGGGATGTTTTAGCAAGAGTTGACAGGATTGTTGAAATCAAAGACGGAAAATCGATTAGTTATAAAGGAAATTATGACGCTTACTTAAAGCAGAATGCCAGTCGAACTGCGATAGGTATGCATGAATATGAACAGATTGAAAAACGTATTGTTAATTTAAAGCAAAAAGTCTTAGACTATCAGCGATTAAAAGAAAAATCTCGTAACCCTGGTACAATTCAAAAGTTCAAGAGATTAGAAAATGAATCTAGAGAAGAATTGGCAGAATTAGAGGCTGTCGAAAAGCCGAATTTCTGGATTGATGAAAGCTCTGTTCAGTCGCTAGATTTTAAATCTTCTGCTAGATACGGTAAATTTAAATCTAAAAATATCAAGCTAAATATTAATGATGCTGAATCTCGCAGTTCTAGGATTTTGGTTCGCTTGGAGAATGTTGCCCTTGGGTATGATGATATTTTGTTTGAGGGTGTTAATATGGACCTTCGTGAAGGTGAAAAGATTGAGTTTCGAGGTCGAAACGGTGCAGGTAAATCAACCCTAATAAAGGCTATTTTATCTAGTATCTCCCCTGTTGAATATCAGTCTAGTGTAAATATGTATGATGGTCAGATATGGACTGATAAAAATATGCGAGTCGGGGTTTATTATCAGGAGATTGAAGAGCGGTATCTACATCTACCTCTCGGTGAAGCTATTGAAAAAATGTATCTTGATAGAGACTTGAGGATTAGCGAAACTAAAGTTCGTCAGCTGGCAAGTGATTATTTATTTAACCTCGGAGACCTAGAGACTCTGCTAGCTAGGCTTTCTGGTGGTCAAAAAGCGAGATTCCAGATTATTTCCATGCTCGCCAACGAGCCAGACTTGTTGATCTTGGATGAACCGACAAATCATTTAGACCTTCCAAGTATAGAGGAACTGGAAAAATCCCTAGCTGGATACAAGGGTGCGGTTATTTTCGTTAGTCATGACGGATATTTTAGGGATAAAATCGGCGGACAAGTTATTGAGATTGGCGACTAGTTAGGTGCCATCCACCGCATCTCTGGCATTTATAAACAGACAGCTCCAAATCAAAAGAGCCTAGCTGCATTGCTTCGGCATCGCGCTTGGCGATTAGTTCATTGGTGTATCGCTTTTTATGAAAGCAATCACCACCTAAATTAAAGGTGGTGCGAGTTGCTTTTGTTTGGCGATTTTTTCTAGGCATATTTTCTGGTTAATTATTCTGAAATCAAGCCTGCAGATTTCAAAGCTTCTTGTAGTCGTGGGCGGTCGAAGCCTAAGATTAGTTCACCGTTAATATCAGTTACTGGAACTCCTTGATAGTTTCCGCCATTCTTTTCGGATAATTCTTCCATAGCTTTTGGATCGGCTTCGATATCTTTTGCTTCGTATTTTACACCAAGCTGATCTAGCCACTGTATTTCAGTATGGCAAAATGCACACCAGCTAGTGCTATAAACTGTAACTTTGTTTTGGTTTTCGCTCATAAATATCCTCCTCCGGGACTCTAATGTCGTTAGTGTTTTTATTATATCATTTTTAATCTGAATTTTAGCTGAATAAAATTACATTATTTGCCAATTTTGCGACTTGTTTTTTTGCTGTTTTTTTGGTATAGTTTAGGTAAAGTTATGTCAGATCGAAAACCGTCCGATAATCAGACTAGTTCTGAAACAACCATGTTGCTCATGGGGACTTTTCTTGATACTACTTGGAGGATGTTTGTGCCAAGTGTTGGCTTTACTCTTTTAGGTGTTTGGCTTGACGGTCAGTTTGACATGAAGCCGTGGTTTATGTTTGCCGGCATTATTGTTGGCTTTATCGGCGCTGGAATGCTTATTCGTAGGCAGATTTCAAATGTTAATTCTAAAAAAGGGGCTAATAAATAGTTATGCATTTTTTTGCAGCGACAGGACCGCATATTTCAATTAAGGCGGAAGAAATTTTTAATATTGGCGGTTTTCCGATTACCAACTCTCATGCACTAGGTTTGGTGGGAATTTTGATTTTAGTTGCTTTACTTTTCAGGACTCGAGCTGCTGTAATCGGCAAAAAGGAGCATAATTTTTTCACTCGTCTTGTACACTGGGTTTTTGATGGACTGTATAAAACTGTCGAAGAGGTTATTCCGGATAAAGTTTGGGCGCGTCGCGTTGCACCGCTAGCGATTACGATTTTCTTTTTTGTGATTGCACAGTATTGGATGGGAATTTTGCCGATCGTCGGTTCAATAGTTGTCGGTGAGCATGCGACTCCGCTGTTTCGTCCGATTGTGGCTGATTTGAATATGACCTTTGCTTTGGCAATTGTAACTATTGTGGCAGCTCAGGTTTATGCCTTTAAGTATCTTGGCTTTAAGGGTAATATGGGGCGCTATTTTGTAAATCCTCTCAAGAGCCCAATTATGGCTTTTGTGGGAATTTTGGAACTTGTGGCTGAATTTTCAAGGCTTCTTGGGCTTAGTTTCCGACTTTTCGGTAACGTTTTAGCTGGAGAGGTGCTACTCGTGATGGTGGCGTATTTAACTCAATACGTTTCACCTATTGCACTTCAGCCGTTTTATATTTTTGAGCTATTTATTGGTGGTATTCAGGCCTACATATTCTTTATGTTGACAGTTGTGTTTATTTCCCTTGGCCTGTCGCACCATGACGATAGCGACGAACATTCAATTGATCATTCCCCTGTTGATAGATTAAAAACTGTGGAGAATGAAACTTAAAAAAGTTTAATAATTAATTAAAAAGGAGATATTAAATTATGGAATCACTTGCATTTACACTTGCGTATGCTTTGCCGGCTGCTTTTGCTGCTATTGGTGCTGGACTAGTTGGTGCTGCTGCTATGAACGCAGCTGGACGCAACCCAGAAAAAGTTAACGACCTACGAACTATGATGATTCTTGGAATCTCATTCATCGACGCTCTAGCAATCATCGGTTTCATCGTTGCTATCGTCGGCAAAGTTATGTAATTTAGAGGTAGTTAATGGAATATTTGGTAACAAAATTTGCTGCTTCTGCTTCAGAGAGTCAAAGCGACATGTTCTCTTCTATAGGGATTGATGTTCGACTTTTGATTTTGCAATTGGTAGCGTTTTTGATTCTTTTGGCAATTTTGCGCCGCTGGGTTTACCCTCCTCTAGTTAAGATGCTAGATAAGCGCGAAGCTGATTTGCTAGAAAGTCAAAAAGCTGCTGAAAAAGCTACCAGAGATGCCAAAAAAGCTCAGTCTGAAATTTCGGATTTATTGAAGAATGCTCGCGAAGAGGCTAATCAGATTATTCTTGATGCAAAAGACCAAGCTAATAAAATGGTTGAAGAATCTGATAAGAAAGCCAAAGCTCGCGCTGAGAGGATTTTAGAATCTGCTAACGAAGACATTGCTAAAGAAGTTGCAAATGCGAAAAAGCAACTTCAGGGCGAGATGGTTGATTTGGTGGTTGCTGCAACTGAAAAAGTAACCTCGAAAGAAGTTAGTCAAAAAGTTGATTCAACCTTGATACAGGATACCTTGAAAGGTAAAAAGTAGTTTTATGGCTGGAAAGATTTCTCGTCGTAAACTAGCGGAATATGCCGCAGATAAACTACTTGAAAATAATTCTAGCATTATCAAAGAACTTGCAGCTTTTTTGGTTGAAAATCGTCGCCAGCGTGAGATTAATCTTTTGATTCGTGATATTGAATTTAGTCTAAGTCAAAAAGGTTTTTTGATTGCAGACATTTCAACAGCTCGCAACTTGGAAGACTCTTTGCGAAATGAGGTTGTTGATTTTCTAAAGAAAAGCACGAATGCAAAAGAAGTTTATTTGCGCGAAGATGTTGATAAGTCTTTGATTGCTGGAATGAAATTGACAACACCGATTGGATCTATGGACGGTTCGGTTTCTGGTAAATTGTCATCTATAAAAAATAATTATTTGAAAGAAAGGTAGAAGATGAGCGATATTGCAATTAAAGAATTGTCAAAAGAGCTTAAAGAAGCGATTGCGAATCTTGAATCTACCGAAGGTTTGGAATCTAGCGGAATTGTTGTTCGCGTCGGTGACGGCGTGGCGTGGGTTCATGGTTTGCGCTCCGCTGGGTATAGCGAAGTGCTAGAGATTGAAAGCGATGGTAAAATTGTTGAAGCTTTCGCTCTAAACCTTATGGAAGATGAAATCGGTGCGGTTCTTCTTGGCGATGATCGTGAAGTTCGCGCCGGATCAAAAGTTAAATTGAAAGGAACTGTTCTTGAAGTTCCTGTTGGCCCAGAACTTCTTGGTCGCGTAGTTGATCCACTTGGGAATCCGCTTGACGGTGGTCCTGTCATTAAAACTAAGCAGACTGGGCTTGTTGAACGCGATGCTATTGGCGTAATGGGTCGAAAATCTGTTCACGAACCTTTAATGACTGGAATTATGAGCATCGATGCAATGTTCCCGATTGGTCGTGGTCAGCGTGAATTGATTATCGGCGATCGTCAAACTGGTAAAACTGCTATCGCGATCGACACGATGATCAACCAAGCCAAGCAAAAAACTGGCGTGGTAAATGTTTACGTGGCGATTGGTCAAAAACGCAGTAAGGTTGCTCGACTTGTTGAGCGACTTAAAGATGAAGGCGTTATGGACCAGACTATTATTGTGGCAACTAGCCCTAGCGATCCAGCTTCTATGCTCTATCTTGCCCCTTACGCGGCAACTGCTATGGGTGAATATTTCCGCGACAACAAGGGTCACGCGTTGATGATTTACGACGATTTGACAAAGCATGCGGTGGCTTATCGCCAGATGTCACTACTTCTTCGCCGCCCACCAGGACGCGAAGCTTATCCAGGTGACGTTTTCTATCTTCATTCTCGCCTTTTGGAGCGATCAGCTAAGCTTTCTGATGCACTTGGGGCTGGCTCTTTGACTGCCCTACCAATCATTGAAACGCAGGCTGGTGATATTTCTGCATACATTCCAACCAACGTTATTTCTATTACTGATGGTCAGATTTTCCTTG
>JBHAEP010000004.1:0-6748 GCA_041855665.1 Nanosynbacteraceae bacterium | reverse complement strand
GAATTACGATTTTTAGCATCTTGTAGAGCGCTTAAAGTTTCTTCGGTATTTCCAGAGTAGCTACTGATAATTACTAAAGTTGATTCATTAACATAGTTTGGTAAAGAATAACTCCGAACAATTTCTAAAGGTAAATCGAAAGAATCTTTTATTAATGATTGCAACATTAAACCAGCTAATGCTGAGCCGCCCATGCCGGCGATCACTACAGATGTTATTTTTCTATTATCGTGTTCGGGAAATTTGATATTTGCTTCCCAGTTGGCTTGTTGCCATTGATTTCTAGCTACTTCTAAAGCTCGCTGTGGATCTTTCTCAAGTAGAACTTTTATGTCGTCAAACATATGCCTCCCTTTTTGCTTGCAGTACTATATATTTATATGATACACTACTTATGAAAGAAGCATAAGTACTATTTATAAATAACAGAGGTGGGTCATGCCAGATATTCAACCAAACAATCAACAACCAATCACAGATGATCAGGAACTAGCTAAAGTTTTAGCTGGCGTAACTAATCAAGCTGATCAAATCAATAACCAAGCTCAGCAGATTGAGGAAATTCCTCAGATTCCAACTATGCAGCCAATCGAAGAAGTTCAACCAGTTGAAGTACCTGCTCCAGCACAGGAAGTTCAGACAGTTGAGACTCCTACTGTTGATAATACTGAAATTGAAACTCCGCAAGTTCAAGAATCTACTCCAGAAACTCAGTATGAACAACCAGCTTTTGAAGAATCATATAATGAAACTCCAAGCTATGAAATGAATGATTTTAGCTCAACTTCATCTGATGATTTAAAGGCAATTCGTGAGCAAGCTCTACATGAACTTCATCCAATTGTTGATAAATTGAATGCTAGTCCAGAAGAAATGTTCGATGCTTACTTGACACTACTTAGGTCTACTGATGATCAAAAATTGATCGCCCCAGCTCACGAAGCAGCAAAGAATATTCAAGATGAAGCGCATCGCGCTCAGGCTTTGTTGAATATTATTCGTGAAATTGACTTTCTATCACAGAAATAATTTAATAACCCCGTTGACTAACGGGGTTATTTTTTTGATTAAAATAAAACTCCCCTTTTGAAGAGGAGTTTTATTATATTACATCATCCCTGGCATTCCGCCCATTGGCATTTCCGGTGATTCTTTTTCTGGGATATCAACCACTAGAGCGCCCATAGTTGCTGCAGTTGAAGCGATTGATACGGAATTTTGAATCGCTTCTTTGGTAACTCGAGCTGGGTCAATGACACCAGATTTTTTGACATCTATCAAACCTTTTTCTGGATTATTAACATCTACACCCATTCCAGGTTTAGCACTTTCTACTTGAGAAAGTAAAGCTTCGCTGTTCAACCCAGCATTTTTCATAATCTGTAAGAACGGCTTCTTTAGTGCTCGCTTTAGGATTAATTTTCCAGCTGAAATGCTTTCACTTCCCTCTGCTTTGATTTTTTCAGAAAGATTTACTAATGTAACACCGCCTCCGGCTACGATTCCGTCTGAAAGGGCGGCTTTAGTTGCAGCTACAGCATCATCGACACGGAACTTCTTTTCTTCGATTTCAGTTTCGGTCGCCCCGCCAACTTTGATCACTGCAACTTTTCCACTTAATGCAGCGGAACGTTTTTCGAATTCACCACGTTCATAGTCACTAGTTGCTGATTTTGCCTGATTATTAATTAGATTAATGCGCGCTTCAATATCTTCGCTAGCTCCAGACCCTTCTATGATAGTTGACTGATCTTTGCCTACGATAACCTTCCTAGCGGATCCAATAACTTCTAGTCCTACATTCTCAAAAGTCATTCCACGATCAGCGGATATAACTGTAGCTCCTGTCAGGATTGCAATATCTTGAAAAATGTCTTTGCGCCGATCGCCAAAACTAGGTGCTTTAATCGCAACGCTATTTAGCACGCCTTTTAGTTTATTTAGAACCAAGACACTTAAAGCTTCGCCTTCGACTTCATCAGCAATAATAACCAAATCTTTTTTACCGGCTTGAGCTAGACGTTCAATTAAAGGTAAGAATTCCTGAACTGAAGATATTTTACCATCAGTAACGATAATTGCAGGTTTTTCATAAACGGCTTCTTGTCGACTAGTGTCGGTGACAAAAAACGGACTAACCCAGCCGCGATCAAGACTAAAACCTTCCACTACTTCAGACTCTAGTTCTAAGCCTTGTCCAGCTTCAACGGTGATAACTCCATCTTTACCGACCTTTTCAATTACATTAGCAATTAAATCACCGATTTCTTTACTTCCGGCAGAGATCGAAGCTACTTCAGCTACTCGGCTAGTTTTACCTTCGATACTTTCGGCATGCTTTTCGAGCTCTTTGATGATTTCAATTCCAGCTTCTTCAATACCCTTTCTTAACTCTTGTGGGTTATGACCTGCTGCAATTAGTTTATTTGCTTCCTCTAAGATAGAATAAGTCAAAACCGTAACAGTAGTAGTTCCATCACCTGCAACCTTATTAAGCTTCTTCGCAGCCTGTTTTATTAATTCTGCCCCAGTTTTATAACCTAGAGTTTCATCATCATTTTCAGGAAGCTCAATATTTTCTGCTACTGTTACGCCATCGTGAGTAACTGTCGGTCCGCCAAAGCCTTTACTAATAACTACATTTCTACCTTTTGGACCGTAGGTAACTTTAACTGCATCATAAAGTGTTTTTGCACCGCCGAGTAGGCGCGCTCTAGCATCGTCGTCGTAAAAAATCTTTTTTGCCATATTTTCTCCTTATGCTAATTTAGCTAAAACGTCTTCTTCTTTTATTACTAGATATTCCACATTATCTATTTTTAGTTCAGTTGGGGCATATTCACGGTAAATTATTTCGTCGCCGATTGCTATATTTTCTACTTTTGGTCCAATCGCCATAACTTCTGCTGCAACTGGTTTCTCTTTTGCGCTATCCGGTAGAAATATTCCGCTAGCTGTCTGGGTTTTCTTTTCTTGTTTTTTGGCTACTATTCGATCGCCAAGTGGTTGAATAGGTGTTTTCATTTTCCCTCCTTTGCTCTTAATTATATTTTAACCTAAAAAATTAGCACTCGTCAATATAGAGTGCTAATTTCATTATATTTTAACTATTTATTTTATCTTGCCGCCAAAGTAAGAGTCGGTTTTGACATTCATAACACCTTTATTGATAGTTTGGGTGTTGATGTCAACTTCTTCCGGTTTATCGCTGTAGTCCCGAACAATATTTTTAACCTCTTCGGTAAACTTGGTGATATCTTTTTGATTTACATTAATCCCCTGCCCTACAGGTATTCTTTTTAATAAATCGGCCTCACTAAGGGTTTTGAAATCTTGAATAAGTTTCAAGTAAGCCTTATCCACACCATTTTCAGGTGGACTTGAAATAAATATTGCTCCAAGTTTACGCACTTGATTGTATATATTGGGGTTTTGTTCATATTTTTTATTCATTAGATTTTGATTTGGGTCTGTAACACCACGACCGCGACGATTGATTAGTACTTCTTGTTCGTTATTTCCGCCATTAACGTACCAGATTGGTGCAGTCATCTTTTCTTTACCAATACCGTTAACAGACTGTTTATCAACGTGAGTTTTCCAAAAAGTTTCGGTTTTTACCTCGCTATTCTTGAAGGCTTTATTTAAAATTGTTTCAGCAATCTTCAGTGTTGAACCAGTAGCACTCACTTCATCGACGGCCATTATATTTTTATCGTCGAATTTAGATTTTAAATCAAAGACATTATTCAGATTGTTATCCAATAATTTATATTGATCGCTATCTAAAAATAGAGCTCGGACTTTTTTGGCATCTTGTTCGATTAAATCTGGTCGAAACATATAAGCATCCATCGCTTTAACGATTTCTTCATTTGAAGATTCGCGTCCACGTCCATTGGAGAGTTTATTGATGCCTAAATCCTCGGCGTGAGCATTTAAGATGTCGATTCGATCTATGTTTATGAAATTCGCTCGAGGTAAAGTTTGATCAGTATACAATTCTTTCATCAGATGTCGAACTGGCCTCGCGGATTTATCTAGGTAAAAAACTGCCTCAGTTTGGTTTTGTTCAAAAGACTTTTTTAATCTGTTGGCGTTATTGATATAAAGTCTCAAAATTTCCTGCTCGGATAGACCTTCTTTGCTCATACCGGCTGGAGTTTGGTGTAGAACATTAAATTTTTTGCCGTGAAGTTTTCTTTCCTGATCGGTGCGGATAAAGTTTTTTAAACCTTCCGCCGCTGTAAAGTCGTATTTTTCATAGACTTCATTCTTACTCATTTCACTAGATTCTGGATAATCAAAAGTGAATTCATTAGATTTTTTGTATATTTTTGGATATTCTGATTCGTTGAAATTATTTAGCGATTCTTTCATTTTTCTGGAACCTTTTAATGTATTTATATTATCATATTTTAAGATAAATGTCAAGAATGCTTATGTGAAAATACTTTAGTATAGTATAATTAATTAAAAGACTAATGTGGAGTTATTTATGAAAACTAGAGTAGCTGTTCTATGTGGCGCTAAATCTAAAGAGCATGAGGTTTCTTTAGTGTCTGCCTATAATATTGTTAATTCTATAGATGAATCTAAGTATGAGGTTTTTATTGTAGGAATTTCCAAGGATGGTGTTTGGAGACAATACGATAAAAATGATTTTGCCGAGAACGCTATTAGTGGAGTTGGTGATGTTAAGCTTTCATCTAATCCAATATCAGGCAGACTTGCTGTTACGCAATCTTCAAATAAATTTTATGATATAGAAAATAATAGAGTAGCTTTTGAGTGCGATGTTATTTTTCCTGCTGTTCTAGGCGATTATGCCGAAGATGGTACCATGCAGGGTTTAATTAGGATGATGGGTGTTCCTTTTACTACATCCGATACTTTAGGTTCAGCTGTTGCTATGGATAAGGATGTTTCATATCGCTTAATGCGCGAAGCAGGTATTCCTGTGGCAGATTTTTTTGTTTTGCGAAAAGAAGATGATATTACTTCATATAATGAGGCTATAAAAAAAGTGGGCAACGATGTTTTCTTTGTAAAGCCAGCTAATTCAGGTTCATCGGTTGGTGTTTCAAAAGTTGAAACCGAAGAAGAATATTATAGGGCTTTAGAAAATGCATTCAAATATGACTATAAAGTTATCATTCAGTCACGTGTTGTTGGTCGTGAAATAGAAGTTGCGGTTATTGGAAATATTGGCAGTCAAAGAACTAGTGATGTTTCAGGCGAGATTGTGTCTGATGGATTTTATTCTTATGAAACTAAATACATTAATGCTAATAAAGTTAAATTAAATATTCCGGCAGATATTGATAGTAAAATCTTGTCAAAGATAAAATCGTTGTCTATAGATGTATGTAGAGTGCACGAGTGTGATGGGTTTGCTCGAGTTGATTTTTTTGTGTCGGACCAAGATGTCTATGTAATTGAGATTAATACCATGCCTGGATTCACTAAATATAGCATGTTCCCTGCACTTTGGTCTGAAAGTGGTGTTGATGTTTCTAAACAAGTTGACTTATTGATTGAATTAGCTATAAAGCGCCATCAAGATAAAATTTTAAATATATCAACTGACGCAAGTAACGTAATCGATAGTATTGAAAGATAATATGCTTAAAAAAATTATTGAATTTAAAACTAAGAAGATTGCTCAAGTATATCTTAAATTTAAGAAGCCAACAACTATCGCTATTGCCGGTAGTGTCGGTAAAACCTCAACTAAAGGGTATTTAGCTAACTTATTATTAGAAAATGGATTTAATGTTCGATGGATGGATGATAGCTACAATAATGGACTAGGTTTGTATCTATCAGTATTTTCTTTAAAAGTGCCCTCCGATATAAAATCTATCTCTGGATGGTTTAGTATTTTTTGCAATATTATTTTTGAGTTTTTCAAAAAAACACCAGACTATCTTATTTTAGAATATGGGATTGATCATCCTGGAGATATGGATGATTTAATCAAATTTCATGCTCCAAACATCTCTATGTTAACCGCTGTAACTCCTGAGCATATGGAATACATGAAAACTTTAGATAATGTTAAGAATGAAGAATTAAAAATTGTATATGGGGCTCGAGACTGGTCTATAGTAAATTGTTTTGACATGCCGGGTTCTATGCCTAAATTTGATAAGAAGGTTTATTTTTACGGTAATGTTGATAGCGATGCTTGGTTTGAAATTGAGAGAATAACCACAGACGGATCAGAGGTTAATTTCTATACGGTAAATAATAAATATAATAAAATTCATTCCTTGATTTTATCCAAAGAGCTTCTTCGTCAGATGTCGGGTGTATTATTATTAGCCGAGAAGCTTGGTGTAAATAAGGATGATATAGGTAGGTCTATTGCTAATATAGAGCCAGCTAATTCAAGAATGCGACTACTGAAAGGTATCAATAATAGTTTTATATTGGATGATTCTGCAAATTTTAGTCCATCGGCTGGCATTTCTGCGCTGAAGACTTTAGTTCAAATTGATTCGAAGCATAAACTAGCAGTGCTAGGTAATATGCATGAACTGGGCGCCGAAGTATCTGAAGCATTTAAGCAAATATCTGAATATATTAATGTTACCGAAATTGAAAAAGTTGTTCTGGTTGGAGATATTGTATCCAAGTATCTTGCGCCTGTATTAGTCAAAAAAGGATACATAAAAGATGAAAGTTTATTTATATTTAATACATCAATTGAGGCCGGCATTTATATTCGTGATAATATTAATGT
>JBHAEP010000003.1:0-3349 GCA_041855665.1 Nanosynbacteraceae bacterium | reverse complement strand
TACCACGAGCTTTTTCTTCTGGAGCGTTGTCAATGTCGTCGTAGTTACGAGGTTGGTTGACGTCGCTTGGTAGACGCTTTGCAAGTACGTGTGTAATTGCAGCTGTCAATGTTGTTTTACCGTGGTCAACGTGACCCATAGTACCAACGTTGACATGCGGCTTGCTTCGATCAAAATCTGCCATATTGGATTTTTTCTCCTGTTATATTATATTTTCGCATAAACACTCACTGACACGTCAATGAATGCCGGAGCGTATAACTATATTATATATTATTTTAGTATGTAGGTAAAGTATTAATCTGCTATAATAACTACGTGGCAAATTCATTATTAAACATCATACAAAAATCATTCGAAACCGTACCCAGAAGCAAGGATCGAGTTTCAAAAATCACTAAATTAGACGGTAGCCTAACCCCGAACCTTCGCGCGATTCGCTTAATAGCTACAATTGCTGAAAACATGGTAGCAATGGGTGTGCCGGCTAGCGACGTAACGCATCTATCATTAAAAGTTAGCGACACTTACTGCACTAGGCCCGTATGTATCGATATTAGCTATAACCTAATTATGGTTTCTCAAGACCGAGGAGTTGATCGAGAGCCATTAACAATCATTCGAACAGCAAAACCGCGAGGGCCAAATTATCAAACTCTACATCAATTATTCGAATTAATCGATGATATTCGAAAACGAGATTTACCTCTAGAAGAGGCCGAGAAAAAACTCGACGACATACTATCAAAAAAGCGAACCTATCCTCGCTGGGTAACATATTTGTCAGCAGGAATGCTAAGCCTCGGAATCGCAATCCTCTACACTGCCTCAATTCCAATCCTCATCTTGACGTTTATAATGGGCGTCACTACAAGCATGTTGATGTATATCTTGGTAAAGCGCGGCTTCCAGGCAATATACTACCAAACAGCTTGTGCAGCATTTGCGACAATTATGGGAGCCTGTATAGCATGGCTATCAAATATTGGCGCGGTTGACTTTTTAGGGCCGATTAATCCGACAATTATCGTTATTAGCGGAATAGTCCTTTTGCTATCTGGAATGCTAATAGTGGCCGCATTCCAGGATGCTATCGATGAATACTACATCACAGCTGGAGCACGCATGCTACAGGTTGGAATGATGACCAGTGGCGTGGTAATGGGTGTAGCTATTGGACTCTACGTAGCAACCAAACTTGGGATTGTCTTTGAAGCCACACCAGAAAGACTAAGGATAACCCACTTAAACTATCAGTATATTGGAGCGGCAATTATGTCGATATCATTTGCTCTGGGTAATCAAGCCCGATGGAATGGAATCCTGCTAGCCGGATTGACAGGGTTAATGTCACTATATACTCTGCTGTTTTTCCGCGAAGTAGGATTCGGACCATTTGCGGCGGCTGGTATAGCAGCAACTATCGTGGGAATTATCGCTACTGCGGTATCGCATTTCTGGAAAATTCCAACACTTGCCATAATTGGTGCTGGAATTCTACCTCTAGTCCCGGGAATTCGTCTATATAATGGACTCCTGCACATAATCCAATCATCTCCTGGAACATCAGAATTTGAGCAAGGTGTTGGATTTCTACTGCAGGCTCTAGTTATCGCAATCGCCATTGCAGCCGGAGCTTCGTTCGGAAACCTAATCGGACGTCCAGCCAGAAGACGCTTAATACATATTAAAAATACCCTCCCAAAGCACAATCTAAGCCATTAAAAAATCAGCCCCTAGAGGCTGATTTTCATTATTTTTGAATATCATATTCGGCTAATTTTTCATCGCTTCCAACAACATCACTATCTTGAAGTTTCAATAGTTTAGAATAAATACCACCAGTTGTCGCCAACTCTTGAGGTGATCCAATTTCATCAACCTCACCTCTCTTTAGGGTAACTATTTTATCTACAGACGCAATAGTACTCAATCTGTGCGCAATAATTAGAGTAGTCCTGCCTTTCATTAGTCGAGCCAAGGCTTGTTGCACTAGGTGTTCACTGCGACTATCAAGATTACTAGTAGCCTCATCCAAAATCAATATCGGAGAGTCCTTTAATATTGCTCGAGCAATTGCAATTCTCTGCTTTTGACCACCCGAAAGTTTAATGCCCCTCTCGCCTATCTGAGTGTCGTAGCCATTGTCTAACTTCTGAATAAAATCGTCTGCGTTTGCAGCTTTAGCAGCTTTTATAATTTGCTCGTTGGTAGCTTTAGGATTTCCATAGAGAATATTTTCACGAATTGTACCCGAGAATAGAGCAGCCTCTTGGAATACTGTTGCGATATTACTATGTAAACTTTTTAGCTTCACATCTTTAATATCAACTCCGTCAATTTCAATCTTGCCACCACTGACTTCATAAAGTCTCATGATAAGATTCGTCAAAGTGGTTTTACCACCTCCAGACTCGCCAACCAAAGCTACATGCTCACCAGGTTTCATTTCAAAAGAAATATTATTCAAAACAGGTCGTCCTTTGGTGCTAGCGTATCTAAAATCTACTTCACTAAACTTAACCTCACCCCTATTCACCATAAGCTCTACAGCATTTTCTTTATCTGCTATTTTTGGAGTTTCATTCATAGCATTGTTGAAATCAACACTACCGGTGAGCGCTTTTTGGAAACTGTCGACAATAAAACTCAAGCTAAATAGTGGCATTTTCAAGCCATTTATAAGCGTAATCAAAAGCACCATATCACCAACAGTAAACCGCTGCTGAACGGTCGCCACAAATATATAAGCAAATATCAAAAAGAAAATCACAGAAAGAACTATTCCGCGAATAGTATCCATTTGATGCCAGTAAGTTGACTGTTTCCGTGTTAGAGATATAGTTTTACGGTAGCGTTTTGTAAAATGACGATACTCATTAGATTCTTGTTCGTAGCTTTTTACAACTTTCATCTGAGAGATAACTTCATTAAAACGACCAGTAGCCATATCTACTTCGTGATTTTTGCGAGTTTGATAACCCTGCCATTTTTTACTGCTTAAAGAGGTAAGCCATAAAAATAGTGGATACATAAAAATCACCAAAACAGCCAATTCCAGACTATAATAAGTCACAATTCCTATAGTAATAAACGTAGTTAAAATCATAGGAAAGAAGTTGTTGGCAAACATATTCACGAAATTACTCATTTCATGAATTGTTCGATTTAGGCGATTCATGATCGTTCCGGCGCGCTCTTCATCGTAATAACTCTGGTCAAGAGATAATAGATGTCTATAATACTTAACCGAAAGTTGCTCTTTCAATCTAGCTGACATCACATCACCCCAATAGCCACCTATATTTCGAATAAATGAATTTGCAACGTCAAACCCTAGTAGCAAAAG
>JBHAEP010000002.1:0-9798 GCA_041855665.1 Nanosynbacteraceae bacterium | reverse complement strand
TTTGAAAAAGAAAATATCACCCTAGCAAGTTAGGGTGATATTTAATTTACTCCTATAATCTGATCACTCAACGGATCTCCGCCAAAAACATCAACATCTTGGATTTGTTCATACTCCTTATCAAAAAGCTGCTTAAAATCAATTACGGAAGCTTCATCGAGAGGGCCGGTTGAATTATATTCCTCAATCTTTCGAGTGTCCATCTCTGCTCGAACACGCTCATATCCTGGCCTGCTTAAATCAATCTGAGCCGCCCCACTCTGGTCGTATAAAAACATAGCAACAACTATCATCACCATAGCAATAACCATCGTCATTCCAATCAAGAGACCAAACTTGTATTCATTTTTGATATTTGAGAAAAACTCTCGCTGCCCGATTTCACTATCTTGAATTTTCTTCATATCTACTCTTCCGCCCCATTTATACCAGAATTTATAACAGGTAATATTTGCGAGTTGTTGTTTTTTAGCTCCTGCATCAAAGCACTAGTTTGCTGCCTATAGCTAACTAAGTCATTCCTGACGCCAACCTCAAGACTGTGTAATTTTTTACGAGCTTCTCTGGTGATCAACAATTGACTATAGAATTCTGTAGGTTTTTTGCGACAATCAATTTGCTTCAATTTCTTTAAGTTCCTATCATAATCTTGAAAACTAGACCTAAAATCAGCTACCTGTCGATCATAATTGGCCGTAATGCCCATAAAAATACTTGCATCATAATTATTATAGGCCAAGCGACCGTTAAATCTTGACATTAACTTAGATGAAAAAGATTCATAAAGCGAACCTCGATTAACCCTCAATAGATGATCAGACTGCTGAAGTTGCTCTAATTTTGATTTTATTGCAGTGCAATTTTGAATAATATGCTGATTACGTTCATCTTCAGAAATCCCTGAATCATCAGAAACCTGAGGCGAATGATTAATATCGCCGTCAACAGCTAAAACTTGATTTTTACTTCCAAAAAATAAAAATCCAGCAAACACACTGACTACTAAACCTAAAATAATAAAAGCTGTTTTTTGCATCTTATTTTATTATGGACTTTTTTTCCTATGAGGTCAATAAACCCCTCCATTAAAGAAGGGGTTGTTTCTAATTTAAAGATTTTACTTTTCTACTTCAGATTTTACATCTTTAGCAGTCTTTTTTACTTCACGACTAGCTTTTGTAGCTGCAGCCTTGGCTTCATTACCTAGGGCTTTAGCTTCTTTAGCGACACGTTCAGCACGAACCTTTGCCTTATCAGCTAGGTCAGCAGCGTCTTCGCTTACATGCTTTGCACCTTTTTTGGCAGCTTCAACGCCACGTTTAACGCTAGCTTTTACTTCTTCTGTTTTATCAGCAGCGTATTTCTTAGCTTCATCTGTTTTATTTTTAATGTCAGTGCGAGTATCTTTACCGCTCTTTGGAGCCAGTAATACTCCTGCCGCAAAACCAGCTGCTGCTACACCTAGTGCTTTTAGTAGATTTTTCATGATAATATATTCTCCTATTTTGAAATTTAATTTTTATTTACGTCGAATAAGTCTTGAAACTTCCCCGAACAATTTTACTGGCGAAAACCATGATGTTGCATCGGAAATGTTTTCACTGATAGCTGCAATATTTTTTGCAACTGTGTTTAGTTTGATAATTAAAGCAATGATAACTGCCATCAAACCAACAACGATTATAGTTAGTAGCGACACCGCAATGGTTAGCAGCGTTACTATTAGCTGTACATCCATTTATAGGTCCTTTCTGTTAATTTGTATTTTTTATTATAACATGTTTTTAAATGTTTGTCTTGAATTGCTTCAATATTTTTATATTAGCATAAGCTTTATTTTTTGTCAAGCATATTTAATAAAAATACTTTATAACACCTATTCTTTAAAATACAAATCTATAAACCAAGTTCTTTTAGCTGGTCTTCATCTACAATTGACGGACTGTTCATCATTACGTCAACGCCATTTCCATTCTTAGGAAAAGCAATAACTTCTCGAATATTGTTTTCGCCGAGCAACTCCATTAGCATTCGATCGACACCAAAGGCACACCCAGCGTGTGGAGGCGCACCGTATTTAAAAGCATTCAGCATAGCTCCAAATTTATCCTCCACATATTTCTCGTCATATCCAAGATGACCAAAGGCTTTATATAAAACTTCTGGATTATGATTTCGAACTCCTCCCGAACAAATTTCATAACCGTTCATTACCATATCGTACTGATCAGCAACAATTAAAAGTTTCTCTTCATCAGTCTTAGCACCAATCAAGGCATCAATTCCACCGCGCGGCATAGTAAAAGGATTATGCCCGAAATCAACACGCTTATTCGACTCGTCCCATTCATAAAATGGAAAATCTACCACCCAACAAAGAGCAATCTTGTTTTCATCCTTCAGCCCAAAATAATCAGCAAACTCAACCCTCAGTCTACCGAGAACCTTATTTACAATCTTTCGATTATCTGCACCAAAGAAAATCGCATCACCGTCTTTAATCTCTAGGCGATTTTTCAATTCTGAAAGTTCATCTTCTGAAAGAAATTTCGCTATAGGAGACTTTGCTTCACCATTTTCATAATTAATATAAGCCAGGCCACCCGCACCTTCACTTTTAGCGATTTCAGTAAAGTTATTGATTTGTTTGCGACTTAAACTTGCGCCGTTTTCGACTTTAATAACCTTAATGCATTCGGCATTTTTAAAAACTCCAAACTCAGTTGAGCTAAAAATATCACTAACATCAACAAGTTTCATATCATATCGAAGATCGGGCTTGTCGCTACCGTAAGTCTCCATAGCTTCGGTGTAGCTAATTCGTGGAATCTCATCAAAAACAAGCTCTTTGCCTGCAAAATCAGTTACCAAGCTAGAGATTAACGGATCAAACATTTGACGCACTTCCTCGCCATCACGAACAAAGCTCATCTCTGTATCAAGCTGATAAAACTCACCGTAAAGCCTATCTGCGCGCGGATCTTCATCTCGGAAACACGCTGCTAGCTGATAATATCGAGGAACGCCGCCAACCATCAAAAGCTGTTTAAATTGCTGAGGAGCTTGAGGTAGGGCATAAAATTTTCCCTCATGAAGTCTAGCGGGAATCAAGAAATCTCGCGCACCTTCAGGGCTAGAGTTCGCCAAGATAGGAGTAGAAACTTCGATGAAGTCTTCTTTTTCCATAAAATTTCGTATAAAGCTAAACATTTGCGCCCGTTTCTTCAGCATGGACTGCATTTTTGGACGGCGCAAATCTAAATACCTATACTTTAGCCGCAATTCTTCATTAGCCTGCTGCTCACTAAATGGCTGGATTGGTAAGGTTTCAGCCTTATTTAAAATCTCAATGTTTTCCACAGAGATTTCCACAGACCCAGTTGGAATATTAGGATTCTTCAACCCTTCTCCACGCTCTAAAACTACTCCAGTAGCGCTAATTACATATTCGTCTCGAAGCGACTCTGCAACAGAAAAATCTGCCAAATTCTCTGGATTTATAACTAGCTGAACAATGCCGGTATGATCGCGGCAATCAATAAAAATCACACCTCCGTGGTCACGCCTAGTGTGAACCCAGCCTTGGATGGTTACTTTTTGATCGATTAATTCAGGAGTTTTTTCTGCTAGAGTACGTATATTCATATCTGTTATTATACCATATTTTAACTAATTGTCTTGTGGTTTTTCGGTAAATTATTTTTTCTGGTGTTACGAAGGGCGACTTTCTTTAAGTCTTCGTGCGAATCAAATTCATCAATAATCGGCGAACCTAGCAAAACTTCCATGACGTCTTCTAGGCTTAAAATTCCAACAGTTTCACGATATTCATTTATAACAATAAATAAATGGTGCCGAGTTGATAGAAATGCCTGCAAGGCAGATTCAAGAGTTTGATCTTGCTTTATATAAAAAACTTTTGAACTCATCACCTCTTTGACTGGTTTATTCTTTTGGATTATCTCAATATTTAAAAGATCGTGAATATATAAAATACCAACTACATGATCGATATCACCTGAAATAACTGGAAATCGACTATGGCCAGTTTTGTGAAGCTCATCCATTACCAAAGGGCCAAGAGTTTCATTCTCGGAAATTGTCGAAACAACACTTCTTGGAATCATTATGTCGCTGACTTTTTTATCACTAAATGACAGAACTGAAAGCATTCTTTTACGTTCTTTATCTGTAAAAACATCTTCTGATTCTTGAATCATATGCTCAAGTTCTTCTTTAGAATCAATCGACCCATCCTCAACCGGTGGACTAACCGTACGAATCATCTTAAAAATCGTCGGATGAGACTCTATAAAATGCAGAATATTGCCTTCATACTTATCATAGACCTTCTGCGAAAACCTTTGAAAAGTTGGCCAATGACTAACAACTCCAGCCTCCAAAGCCACGAAAAGTGATATTATAACTCCCGCAAAAGGATGGTAAGCCTGAACCGCCAAAAAACTAGCTAGCACAAGCAGTAAAGCTATCACAACTCTCTGTAGAGAGTGAACATCTTGAAGTAATTTTTCCCGCCTCAAAATACTTTTAGCATCAACATCGCCCGCTTCAACCCTTCTGCGAATTTCAAAACGGCTATGTTTTGTTCGTGCCACATAAACCCCCATTGCCATAAAAAGTAAAACTAAAGAAATAACATGCAGCAAGATATATATAAATTCCATATGCTTATAGTATAATAAAAATAGAAAGATGAATAAAGGAGGAAAAATTGACTAAGAAAAGTTGGATTATTTTCGCCATTTTGACTGTCGGCCTACTTGGCGGATTAGTCTGGATGAGCTCTGGAAATAAAATTAATGTTGATAACGTAAATACTTCAGAAGTTATCAAAGCTAGCGAAGAAAACGGTAATATTGAAGAACATATTTACGGAAAAGAAGACGCTAAATTGACTGTAATTGAATACGGAGATTTTCAATGTCCGGGATGTGCAGGTGTAGCACCTATCCTAAAAGAAGTGGTTGATAAAAACCCAGATAGCTACAGATTGATATTCCGCAATTTCCCACTCACTAGCATTCACCCAAATGCCAAGTATGCAGCTTCAGTAGCCGAAGCTTCAGCTAATCAAGGCAAATACTGGGAAATGCATGAACTTCTATTCAGCAAGCAAACCGAATGGAAAAACCTAAATAGTAAAGATCGCATAACTAAAATGGAAGAATACGCTAAAAGCCTAGGAATGGATGCGTCTAAATTAACATCTGATGCAACTAGTGAAAACATCGCTAAAAAAATCACATATGATCAGGCCCTAGGCGAAAAAGACGGCATAACTGGAACACCTCATATTGTAGTTAACGGCGAGCAACTAAACTCTTCAGACTACAGTTCAGTTGACACATTGACCAAAAAGCTTGAAGAAATCTCTAAAAAATAATAATCTAAACTAAAAATCACCCCGGTGCCTTGGGGTGATTTTATTTTTTAGACAATGCTTCCCGTATGTTGGAAGTAAAATTTTATATCTCTCGCAGTGATATAAAAGTCTACTTCTGTAATCGCTAGGAAACAAGATTGAGCTAATTAGCTCTTAGTGTGCGATATACAATTGCCATTCGGCAGGCACCACATCCACTGCGATCTTTTTGCGTCGGCTTGACACAAATTCGACTGCTATTGGCATGTGTTTTTTGTACTCCTTGTACTTATGTACAGCCCTATGTACTTCGACCTTTAAAATTGCTTTTTCGTGTTTTGACAATAGGACGCACTAAAAATAATAGCAAATTTAAACTTGCGAGTCAAGAATTTAGCCCAAAAAGCTTACGCTACTTCTTATATTAAAGCAGTTTCGAGCGTTTTGCAAGCAAAAACACAAGCAAAATTAACAACACAGAAGTACCGATAACGACCGGAAAAGCCAACGGATGATCTGACATTGGTAGATCAATATTCATACCATACATACCATAAAAGACATTTGGCAAAGCAACCAGAATGGTCATAAGAGTCAAAATCTTCATGCGCTCATTCAAGGTATTATTGGCAATAACCGTATAGACTTCCCTTATACTTTTAATCGACTGTAGTTGATTGCTAGCAATCAATCTGAGCTGATTTACCTGAAGGTGTATATCTTCAATTTTATCCAACCTTTCCTCTTTCAGCTCTATTTTCATCATGCGAGAAATCACAACACCCATACCATCTAGGTTTGATTGAAACTCCCGAAAATCAGCCTCTAACCCAATAAAGCCAACAAGATCGGCATTGGTTATTTCATGATTTTTTAAACCATATTTTAAATTATTTACAGCAAGACCCGACTTTTTCATGAATTTCGCATAATCATTAATTAACTCGGCGAAAATAGCTAGAAAAATATCTTTGGAAGACCCGCTAGACTGCAGATTTTTTCGACCAACGAAATCTTGAAAATTTAAGCAATGATCAGCAATCACGAAAACTCGTTCATTAGATACAATGCACAAGATCGGTAAAGTAAAAACGTTATTTTTACTAGAATGGCGAGCAAATCTTAAGAAAAAATACTCTCTACCGTCAGAAATTTCCATCCTGGGAAGCTCATGCTTGTCCCAAGCATCAGAAACTATCGATCCGTCTAGATTAAATCTCTCAACTATCTCATCCGAATCAACTCTATTCTCCGCTACAATAATCTGACAATCACTAAAATTATCGATTGAACGAAATTCCCCATTTACTTGATATTGACGAAAATACTTCATCACTTCTTAGACTTTGAAGTAGACTTCCTTAAACTTCTCAACTCTTTCCATTGCCAGTAAGCCATTAGCGTAAATGCAGCCCAAAAAATACTCAATAGCCATCCGCCCACTAAATCGCTCGGGTAATGAACACCGATATAAAGCCTGGTTACAGCTATTAAAATTGCATACAAAGAAGCTAAAGCTATAACTATTTTTCTAAATTTAGTTTTCCAAAATATCAAAATTAAAACAATCGCTACCGCACTACTAGCCGCCGCGTGACTGCTCGGGAAAGAAAAGGTAGTTTCTGGCTCCAGGTGAACCCATAAATCAGGCCTAGACCTAGCAACCAAGTCTTTAAAAACAGTCGAAAGAAAAGCTGATCCACCTAAAATAATAAATGATAAAGCCGCTAAATCATAACGCTTCTTCCAGATCAACAAACCACAAATCAAAAATACTGTAGCTAAAAACATCTTCACTCCAGATAATTCTGTAAAATGAAGCATAAACCAATCTATAAATCCACCATCGTGGAAATTAAACAAAGACAAAATTGGCCGATCGATATTATAGATAGCCCCTGAATAGATAGATGCAACAATTAAAGTAAATAATGAAGCTGATACAGCCATAGCTGCAGCCGCAGTGTTTTTCTTATTTTTAAACATAACCATCATTACTTAATAATACTACTTTTTATAAAGTTTTTAAATAAAAAATACCCCGCAAAAAACGGGGCGAATTTTAAACCAAGAACTATTTCTTGCGGAATAGTTTCAAGATAGCAAGAAGTACAACTGCACCTACAAGAGCCGTAAATAGGCTTGCTAGATTAAATCCAGTCATTACATCAGCGCTACCGCCAGTTAGACCAACTAGCCAACCTCCGATTAAAGCACCTACGATACCGACAACGATATTTGCACCGACGCCCATACTAGCATCAGTCTTCATAATTTTAGAGGCTAGCCATCCAGCAATACCACCAACCAAAATCCAAATTAGTAAACTCATAAATACACCTCCTCGTGTCTTAGTTTGTATTTATCATTTTACTACATTTTTACGCGAGTGCCAACATTTCTATCCCAGATCCTACTGGCATTATCCAGAGAAGTAATGATCGTTAATCGCCCCTTGCTAGATGACGAGAAGTCAATAGCAGCCTCGACTTTCGGGAGCATACTGCCCTCTCCAAATTGATTCTTGACAATTTGATTCTTTAATTCTTGAGGAGTAATTTCGCCCAAACTTCGTTCTTTTTCCGTATTAAAATCTACTTTCACGGAATCTACAGCTGTTAAAATAACTAAAATATCAGCATCTATATCTTTAGCTAACCGAGCCGCACTCCAGTCCTTATCGATAACAGCTTCGATTCCGTGAAAATATCTACCATCACGAGTAACTGCAATTCCACCTCCACCAGCAGCAATAACTATGGTTTTTGAATCAAGCACACCCTTAATAATGTCCTTTTCTATAATTTTGACAGGTTTCGGAGAAGGCACAACTCTCCGCCAACCACGGCCAGAATCCTCTTTCCAGCTAGCGTTTTTGCTGGACAAAGCTTCCGCAGCCATAGCTTCAGTTTTATAAAAAGGACCAATAGGCTTACTTGGATTTTTAAACGCTAGATCGTGCGCATCAACTTCGATTTGAGTAACAATAGTTACCGCTTGCCGGCCATAATCTCCAGCCACCTCATCAAATGCCTGCTGTAGCCAATACCCCATCATACCTTGAGTCATTGCCACGCTTGACTCTAACGGCATAGCTGGGTTTTCTCGTGTAGCACCCGCCTCCTGTTGCAAAATTAAATTCCCAATCTGCGGGCCATTTCCATGAACTATCACCAAATCATGGCCTTGCTCAATCAAGCTAGTTAATTTATGCGCTGTATTCCTCGCTACTTGCTGCTGAGATTCAGCCGATAAGTCATCACCATTCTGCAGAGCGTTTCCGCCTAGTGCTATAACAATTTTACTCATTTTTATTTTTCCTTCTAATACTTATAATTATACCACTTGCATGCTACAATAAAAAGATATGAGTTTTCTAAAAAAGTCTTCCGAAAAATTAGGAGATTTTGCCTATGAAATTGGTTATCTTGCAGGACGACTAGTTTTAGTTTGGATTACTATAATTCTTTTCTGGCTAAGCTTCAACCTACGTATTACATTATTCTGGATTTTAGCTGTTGCAATGATAATATTTATCTTGATTCGGTCTAGTTTTCGAATTCGACTTAGACTCGGGCCAGTACTTTTCATAGTTTTTGCTTGGCTTTCGCTGGCCTATATTACATTGCCTTATATACATAAAACCGTGAGTGATATATATGTACCAGACTACTTCATTGGTCGAACCAGAACAACCGACGGACTATTAGGCGACCCGATCAATTTAGCGTTTTTAGGGACCGAGAATGAAATTCACCAAGCAATGACTAAGGCTGGATGGCACAAAGCTGACCCGATAAATTTAAACTCTTCCTGGAAAATGGTTGATGCAACACTACGCAATAAAAGCTATCCAACGGCGCCAGTTTCTTCGCTAATTCTTTTTAGTAAGCCCCAAGATTTTGCATACCAGCAAGAAGAAGGCGGAGACCCTGGCAGTAGACATCATGTTAGGTTTTGGAAAGTTCCAGACGGATGGCTCTTACCTGGTGGATACAAAGCTGATTATTTGGCGGCAGGAACCTTTGACCGCAGCATAGGACTATCGCTCTTTACTATGCAAATTACACATAAAATAGATGAAGACACCGATATTGAACGCGATCATATTGTTGAAACTTTAACCACAAAAACAAATTCTTCCGTAATTACCATCAAGAACTTCTCGGCCGGATATCACGCAAGGAATGGAGGTGGCGACAATATTAAAACTGACGGAGATCTACCAGTAGTCTACATGCCCTCTGCTCAAGCAGCCGCAAAAGAACTGGAAGCTAAAGAATCTAAAAAATTAGACCTCTACTAAAAAGATATAGCCTAGGCTATATCTTTTATAATTTGCTCAAATTTAGATTTATTAACAACTTCGCCATCTGGCTGAATATCCTCAGAAAATACCAATTTATGCTCAAAAG
>JBHAEP010000001.1:0-9210 GCA_041855665.1 Nanosynbacteraceae bacterium | reverse complement strand
TAGATTATTTTCTTTAAGCTTTGCAGCCAATTCTTCGATTGTCGTATTGTAAATATCAATTCCATAGTGTCTTTGAATAGTTTCAGCGTAATCCCACACTTCCCATTCTCCGCTCATATCTACATCAAAACGACCAAGCTTGAACTGCAAAGTACCAAAAGTTTTCTGCAAGACATCTTTATACATATCTTCCATGAAACGCATCCCCTGCTTCCAATCCCAGTAAGCGGCATACCACTCCATTGCGATATGTTCCGGGAGATGTTCATCGGAATAGTTTTCGTTCCTAAACCTCGGACCAAGATCATAAACCCTTTCAAATCCAGCACCGAGAAGTCTCTTTAGTGGCAACTCATGACTAATTCGCAAATAAAATTGCTGGTCGTCTAGAGCGTCCATATGTGTAACAAACGGATTCGCATCCGCTCCACCAGTAGTGTGTTCCAAAACTGGGATATTAACCTCTGTAAATCCATTGTTATTTAGATAATCTCTAGTAGCTTGCCAGAATTTTGAACGGCGAATAAACCTTTCGCGCACTTCCGGGTTAACATTCATATCAACATATCGACGACGGAAACGCTCCTCTTTGTTTTCAAGTTTTTCTGGCATTGGGCGAAGCGACTTGGCAAGCAGTCTTAATTTTTCAACACCAACTGATTTTTCGCCAGTTTGTGTAATAATCATTTGACCAGTCGCCTGAATAAAGTCTCCAGTATCTAGTAATTTTAGCTGCTTCATTCCCAGGATACCGTTTGCAGCATCAAGTTCAGCGACTTGATCCTTCTGCAGGTAAAGCTGAACTTCACCAGATTGATCTTTTACCTTAATAAAAGCCAGTTTACCAAAACTCCGAATTGAAGAAATTCGACCCACTACGGTAATATCTTGGCCAGATAGCTCATCAAATTTTTCTACTACATCGCCAATAAAATGCGTGCGTTCAGCGCGAGCCGGAAAAGCTTCTACACCCAAATCTTTCAATGTGTTTAATTTTCGTAATCTTTCATTTCTGTAATCTTGTAGTGTCGCCATATTAGATATATTTTAACATATTTTACCCCCTATAATAAATAAAGCCCCGTACATTTTCGGGGTTTATTTATTATTTAATTGATGAAATTTCGTAAACCAATTCACCTTTTGGAGTTTTGACAGTAACCTGATCACCGAGCTTCTTGCCTAGAAGTGCAATTCCAATTGGTGATTCATTGCTAATCTTTCCTTCAATCGGATTAGCTTCAACAGGTCCAACTAGAGTATAAACTACAGTCTTTTTGTCAGTCTTTAACTCAACTTCACTACCAAGTCCAACAACACCACTGTCGCCACCTTCGATAATAGATGCATTTAGCAAAATCTCTTCAATTTCAGCTATACGACTTTCTACACGACCTTGCTCATCTCGTGCAGCGTCGTATTCAGCATTTTCACTCAAATCACCAAAATCACGCGCATTGGCGATTTTTTCTGCGATTTCACCACGCTGACTCTTTAAATCTTCTACTTCTTTCTGTAGTTCCTTTTTACCTTCTAATGTAATTTGAAATGTCTTTTTCATAATTTATTCCTTTTCATAAGAAGTGGCGCCCACCTTTTAGACACCACTTTAAATTTATTTTATTCAAAAATCAAGCTTATAGATTATTTAGTTTAGCAACTATCTCGGACTCAGTCAATACCTCAACCTCGCCAGTAGCGCGATTTTTCCACTCAAAAGTACCAGAATCAAGCCCTCGATCGCTAACTGTTAATTGATACGGCAACCCCATCAAGTCTGCATCAGCAAACTTCACGCCTGGTCGCTCGTTACGATCATCAAATAGAATCTTGCTCGTAAACTTTTCATAAATTTCACTAGCTTTTGATTGACCATTTTCGCCAATGCTAATCATCTGAATTTTAAAAGGTGCAATATTTTCTGGCCAAACCAAGCCTTTTTCATCTGCAAATTGCTCAGCAATCAATCCCATCACTCGACTTGGACCAATTCCATAACTACCCATAAAGACAGGCTTTCTTGATCCGTCTTTGTCAGTATATTCTAGACCAAGTGCATCTGAAAACTTAGTTCCCAGAGTGAAAATGTTTCCAACCTCAACAGCCTTTTCTTGACGCAGTTCATCTTTAGATACACCCAAGTCTGCCAAGACCTCATCATTATAAACTTCCTCATTAATGGCTATATTTTTGCCATCATGGATATAAATAATATCTTCACCTACGGGACTGACTGTCTGGAATTCATGACTGTATTTAGCAAAACTTCCACCACTGGCGAATGTTTTGTAGGTTTTTTCACCAAGCCCTAGGCGCTGATAAATTCTTCCATAAGCTTCTGAAACTTTTTCATAAAATTCATCATGCTCGGACTTATCCTTGCTAAAGCTATAAAGATCTTTCATCCAGAATTCTCGACCTCGCATCAAGCCACTTTTTGAGCGAAGTTCATTTCTAAATTTAATCTGGAATTGATATGGATAAACAGGTAAATCTTTATAGCTATTGATATAAGTTTTCATCATAGCGGTTAGTGGTTCTTCGTGAGTTGGAGCCAAGCCAAGCTCAGTACCGTTTGCCAGCTTTGTCTTAAACCAAACATCCATAACATCATCACTCCAGCGACCACTCGCCTGCCAACTACTTGGAGACTGAAGAGCTGTTAGGTTAACTTCATTACCACCAATACTGTTCATTTCTTCGCGAATAATCTGAATAATATTCTCCAAAACCATTCGACCAAGCGGCAAATATGTGTAAACTCCAGCCATTTCTTTATAGATAAATCCAGCTCGAATCAAAAGCTGAGCGTTTTTAGAGACTTCATCACTTGGCGCCTGCTTTATGGTTTTAGTAAACAAGTTTGTCATTTTCATAGTATTACTAATATATCACTTTATAGGCTACATTGGCAATTTAGCAATAAAAAGTACATAAAAGGCTATGCCGTTCTGAACCATATGAAGCGCAATTGACGGCCACAAAGACCCAGATTTAACTCGCAAAATAGCTAAAGATATACCTAATATTGTAGTTACTATGGCAACATTCCACTGTAAATCTTCAGTAAAACCTAAACCAAGATGTAAACCGCCAAAGATCACAGCTGAAAGAATAACCGCCATCCATGTTTTCATCAATTTTCGAAACTTACCAAGTAGATACCCACGAACTAGCACCTCCTCAATGATTGGTGGAATTATCACCAAACCCAAAAAGGCTGCAAGATACTCATACCAATGACTAACTCCTCCGTAGCCAACCTGCTGTTCTTGGCTTGGATTATAGCCTGGAATGAAATTTGATATCAACAAAGATACCGCACCGGCAATCATCAAAGTTACGAAATAAATTACCGGTATAGCCAGCCACCAAGACAGACTACCAAATCGTTTTAGCCCAATCTCAAAATCCAATGAACCTTTTTTATAGCGCTTCGGTATTCCGACAAATATTCCAAACATCAAAACGAATATCAAAGCAGAAAAAACTAGCTGAAGAACATTTAAGTTTAAAGCACTAGTATCAAAACCGCTGTTTTTTATGTAACCAAAAACCTCTACAATCATCCAGCTAATCACAAACTGTGAAGCTACGAAAGCAAAGATAAACCAAGAAATCCATTTGAAAGCTGACCAATAATTACTTTTCATAAACTAAAACCTCTTTATATCTAGAAAAGTTATCAAAATCACAAGACCCATCATCAAAAGGAATCCGATAACATTTATCCGACTTTCAATATCTTCCGTTAAGGGCTTTTTCATTAGCCTAAAAATAGTCATCACAAGCCATCTACCTCCGTCAAAGACAGGGAGTGGCAAGACATTCATAACTGCAAGAGTTAGTGATATTAAAGCAGTAAGTAGAATTAAATGATGAAATCCTGCTTGACTGGCAGCCGGGAAAATAATCCCCAATATACCAACGGGGCCAGCTACGCTATCGCCTGCCTCTTTTAGCTGAGCACTAGCATCTTCCTTAGTTGCTTGATTTGAACTAAATGATCCGACAATTCCATTTGCCAAATTAACAAATAATTGCCCAATTCCCTGTAAAGTTACCCCCGTAAATTGAACGGCCGTACCGAATCCAACAATAGGTGCAGACCAGGTAGCATAAATGTTTTCTGATTGAGCAAATGAAACCCCCATATAGCCTCGACCTTCTTTTTCAGCAAGACTAATACTAGTATTCTCCTTCGTTCCATTGCGGACATATTCCATTTGAACTGTTTGATTTGGATTTTTACCAGCCAAGTCACTAAGCTGTTCGCTAGTCTGAATATCCTGACCAGCAAATTTAACAATCTCATCCTTCACTTCAAGCCCAGCTTTAGAGGCTGGAGTATCTTCACCGACAAGATTAACCTTGACTGCACTCTTTTCAATCCTGGTGTCAGAGGGCATCGTAAATTGATTTGGTAAAATTTTTGGCATACCAATCAAAGCCAAAAAACTAAAAAGAACTGCAGCGATTAGCCAATTTATAGTAACTCCAGCCAGTAGGATTTTTGTTTTCACCCAATAACTAGCCGCTCCGTAATCGCCTTTTTCCTTCGCTGAATCAAATTCACCCTTCAACCGAACAAAACCACCTAGCGGTAGCCAGTTTAAACTAAATAGGACATTTTTACCTAGAAAGCTATTCTTGATTTTTTTACCCCAAGCCTTTGGCGGAAAACCTAGACCAAATTCCTTGACAACAACTCCGTTTCGCTTCGCCACCAAACCATGACCAAGCTCATGTAGAGCTACTAATATCATCAAGATAAAAATCCCGACTACAACCCCAAACAATATTTCCATTTTTTAATTTCCCCCAAAGCGCCTATTTCTAGAGTTAAATTCTTCAATTATTTCTTTTACTGTATCTGGCTTCATATCAGGCCAATTTTGATCCAAAAAAATGAATTCACTATACGCCGATCTCCAAAGCATAAAATTACTCAACCTTTTTTCTCCAGATGTTCTAACTATTAAATCACAATCTGGAATATCTGGCGAATAAATATATTGATCAATAAGCTCTGGGGTTATCTCCTCTGCTGAAAATCCAGCTGAAATTATTTTCCCCACAGCGTTTGATACCTCTAATTTACCACCATAATTAAAACAAAGAGCTAAAGTTTTACCTTTGTAATCTTTAGTTTGAGACTCTGCCTCATCAATATCTTGAATAATTTTTTCACTCAAACCCTCCCTAGTACCCAGTACTTTCAAGCGAATTTTCTCTTCATGAAAAATATTCAGATCCGATGTAATCAACCGGCCGACCAGCCCCATTAATTTTCGAACTTCTTTAGCGTCACGTTTCCAGTTTTCGGTACTGAAAACGTAGGCGCTCACAAACTCAACGCCAGAGTCAAAGCTAGCCTTTGCCACTTCTTTTAGTGCGTTATAGCCAGCCAAATGACCTTCGTAAGTCGGCAAGCCGTATTTTTTTGCCCAGCGACGATTCCCGTCAACAATAAAACCGATATGTATCGGGGCACTTATTGATTCTGCCATAAACTAAATAGTAAGAATGTCTTTTTCTTTATCTTTGAGGATTTGCTCAATTTTATTATTCAATTTTGACATATCGTCATCAATACCCTTTTCAATGCGCTTAACGTCATCCTCAGAAAGCTCTTTATTATCTTTCTTTTTTCTAGCGTCTTTTAGGGCATCCTGGCGAATATTTCGAAGTGCAATTCGAACCTCTTCACCTTTTTCATTAGCTTGTTTTACAAGTAGCTTGCGTCGCTCTTCCGTTAAAGGTGGAACTGGAACACGCACAATACGGCCATCATCGCTAGGATTAAAGCCTAGATTTTGATCAGCTCGAATCGCGGCACTAATAGCGGCAATATTGCTTGGATCAAAAGGTGTAATCTGCAAAAGCTGTGGCTCTGGAGCAGTAATATTAGCCACCTGGTTCAACGGCATTTTTGTTCCGTAAACTTCAACATGAATTCCGTCTAACTGACCTGGGTGTGCTCGCCCAGTTCGAACCTTTTTTAGTTCTTCCTCAAAGTGTGCGATAGCTAAATCAAATTTTTCCTCATACGGCTTGGTATCAAACATAAATTCTCCTCTTTATTAGTATAATTATACCAAAAATTAACCCCACTTGCACGACAATAAACATAAAAATAAAACACCCCGCATTATTACGGGATGTTTTTTGACAAGAATAAGATTTTTATTCAGTTACACCAAGTTCAATTCGTTTAAACTGGCCAACAACAATATTTTCACCAAGTTTTGCGATATTTTCCTTAATGTGCTGCTCAACTGTCTTGCTGTCATCTAGAATGTACTTCTGTGACATTAGAACCTTTTCTACGAAGTGTTTTGCAACCTGACCTTCAACAATCTTTTCAGCGATTTCAGCTGGTTTACCAGCTAGTGCGTCGCTTTCAAGAGCTTCTTTCTTTACTCGCTCTAGTTCTTCAGCTGGAATTTGTGCTTCAGTAGCATAAATTGGAGCCATCGCTGCAACTTGCATTGAAAGTTCGTGAGCCAATTTCTTGAAATCATCAAGACGAGCCACGAAATCAGTTTCACAGTTTAGCTCAAGAACAACGCCAATTCGTCCATCGTGAACATAGCTGTCGATTAGACCAGCGCGAGCCTCGCGATCACCCTTCTTTTCAGCTTTCGTTAGACCTTTTTTACGCATAGCTTCAAGAGCTTTATCAAAATCACCTTCAGCCTCAACCAAAGCTGCTTTCGCATCTGTCAAACCAACACCAGTTAGTTCTTTTAGTTTTTTGATATCTTCAATTGAAACTGTCATGGATTATTTCTCCTCTTTCTTTTTACCTTCGTTTACGGCCTGAGAAACGTAGTCAAGAATAAGAGATAGACCCTTAATCGCATCGTCGTTTCCTGGGATAACGTAGTCAATTCCATCTGGATTCGCATTTGTGTCAACAATAGCCACTACAGGAACACCTAGAGTTTTAGCTTCGCGAACTGCGTTTGCGTCTGAAATAACGTCAGTTACAAAAAGCACACCTGGCTTACCATTTAGGTCTTTAATTCCACCATATTTCTTGTTTAGAGCGTCTATTTCTTCCTGGAAACGCTGCACTTCTAGCTTATTGTAGCGCTTTTCTAGCTCACCGCTAGCCATTCGCTTTTCTAGATCGCGAAGTTTCTTTAGCTGCTTATTGATAGTAGCAGTATTTGTCAACATACCACCAATCCATCGCTCAGTTACGAAAGCTTGGTCTGTATCAATAGCAGCCTGCTTTACGATATCTTTAGCTTGCTTTTTTGTTCCTACAAAAAGAACTTTTTTACCGCTAGCTACAGTTTTTGTAATGAACGGTAGAGCCGCCTCTAGACCTTCAACTGTTTTCACTAGGTCGATAATGTGGCTATCCTGCCTTTTACTGTGGATATATGGCGCCATTTTAGGGTGCCAACGACTTGTTTTGTGCCCAAAATGAACACCAGCTTCAAGTAGCTGTTTGATGTCTACCTTTACAGACATTTCAACTCCTTCGTCTTCATCTTTTGGCTTTTATGATTTTAGGAATCGGCCAAAAGATTGTTTCATTAAAATTTATTACCCTTTTATTTTAACATTTTTCAGATAAAAAATAAACCCCACGTTCCGGTGAGGTTTATTTTGATAAAATTGCTAATTGCGAGCTCGTACCATTTTAGTTAAAGCTAGAGTAAATACCGCTGCAAATACTGCCACGATAGCCACAACAGACGCCTTCGATTCCACAACTCCAGTGTTTGGAGTTTCAACAGTCGAAGACTCTGAGTTTACAGGAGTAGTTGGAGTTTCAACAACTGCATCTGGATTCTTTTTGTAGACAAAAGTAATTACATTCTTGGAAGGATCATTTTCAAGTGTAATTGTCTGCGGATCTGTTGTTAGCAGAGTGTAACCTGTAATTTGCTTGTCGGTCGTTTCACTTACCTCTAGCCCAGCCCAGTATTGGATATATGCTAGGTCGGCAGTAGTCAGCTCGAAGTTATATCTTTTTCCTAGGTACTGCACTAGTTTATCTAGTCGCGCTTCAACATTAGCGTTTGATTTACTACTCCATGTCTCCTGCGGTGCAATTTCATTTCCCTGCTCGTCGACATAGCGGATGTTTAGAGATGTCGGGTTGGTGATATTAGCCCGAGAATGCGGCTCGAAATTCTTTGCTATCTCGGCGGCATACTGTTCATTACTCTCAATCTCCTCTAGTATTTGTTCGAGAGTATACCCCTCGGAAAGCATACGATTATTGAAGGCAGTATACTGCTTGTCTTTACTCATAGTATCAGTGTAGGCAAAATAAACACCGTTATTCAGAGAAACCCCTTGACCAAATAAATTTTCTGGACTGGTATTGTATGCGTCTTTAACATTAAAAAGCACATCTGATGGTCCACCAGCTATCATCATCGCTGGGCGAGAACCATCATATCCACGAAATAGATTACCGTCAAAGTATGAATTTGTATTCAAAGACCCATCTTGATCAAGCCTAATGGTTATATAGTTAACCACTTCAGGGTTGCCTTCAATAGTAATATTCCTAATATCCGAATCAGCAAACACACCTATTCCAGCTTTAGTAACACTAGCCGGAATTGTCGCTTGGCTAATTTGCGTACTAGCAAAAGCGTTAGCTCCTATAGATTGAACTCCTTCAGGAAGATCAATAGACTTTAAGTTGGAACGAGAAAAAGCAGCATGGCCAATTCCAATTAGACCCTTTGGTAGATTTACCTGACCGTCTTTAAACTGGAAATAGCTAAAAGCACCGTCATTAATATATCTTAGAGATTCTGGAAGATTAACTTCGACTTCCCAATCATACTTATTACCATTGCCGTCTGCTGAACCCGCAAACGGATTAAATAAGGATCCCACAGACTCAACCGCTTCATAACCCTCTGAAATGGTTATACTCTTTAGAGCTTTACCGTTCTGGTTCCATAAATCTTTCGAGCTAGAATCAAAGCTAAACATCATAAAAACTTTAGCATCGCCAAGATGTGGCACAACTAAATCTTCAGTCATACACTCCACCCTATTTGCATCATAATAAACCTGCTTCTGCTGCAACACAAAACAACTATCCGGAATAGCCGCCGCCTTTACTTCATCGGTCTTTAGCGACTGAGTAGCCAAAAAGCCACCAATCGCCAGCACCGGAATAGCTCCAGCTAGCGCCGCCAGCCGAATCTTATTCTTTTGGATTTTCAT